>CALHCB010000156.1 GCA_937930695.1 uncultured Acidimicrobiales bacterium
CCCTGTTCGATGTGATGTACAACTGCCGGGCGATGCGCCGGCTCGATACTCGAGAAGTTCCGGAGGCTGATTTGCTCAAGCTGGTCGATGCGGCGAACCAGGCGGCGAGCGGGGGCAACCAGCAGAAAGGTCGCTGGTTGATCGTGCGAGATCCTGCTCAGAAGCAGGCGATCGCCGAGCTGAATCATCAGGTCAGTCACGACTTCGTCCAAGCCCGGATTGCTCGCGGTGAAGAGTTGCCCCACCACGACCAGGGCACGCGGGCCCGGATGCTCGATGCGGTGCTGTACCTCGCAGAGAACATGCATACGTACCCAGCACTCATCGTGGCCTGTCTCGAGTTTGACGAACGCCCGGAGAACATCGCCTCGATGGGCGGGTCGATCTGGCCTGGAGTGCAGAACCTTCTGTTGGCTGCTCGGGCATTGGGACTTGGAGCAGTGCCGACCACCTATGCCATCAATCAGCGAGAAGAATTCGAAGCCATCCTGGATCTACCGGAGACCATGGCGGCGTACGCACTTGTCCCCGTTGGCTATCCGCTCGGCAACTTCGGTCCCGTGACCCGCCGCCCCGTCGAGGACATTGTCCGCTTCGATCGTTGGTCCTGAACCAGGTTGTGCGATGTTGACTTCGGTCACACGGCCTGTTGGGATGGATAACTTTGTGAAAGCGTTCACAAATGATCACATCCGTCCACGTCGCCAGGCTCGGTCCGTCAGGAATGATCTTTCGAGGGCCTCGTCCTGCCAAAACCCCTGGCTTGTTGAGTTCGAACGCGGGCCTCACCTCGCCGTTGGGCCCGGGTCTCATCCCGCGTCTCGATCCCAGCCGAGTGGCGATGGTCGCGTTCTGGGAGTCCGAGGATGCGCTCGATGAATACCTCGCGTCGGACCGGGTCGGCCAGCGTTTGGCGCAAGGGTGGCAGGCTCGCCTCGCTCCCATCCGGGCGTACGGATCCTGGCCCGGTCTCCCGAGCGACACCCCAACCGCCCGAGCGGTGGTGACCAAGGGCCCCGTCGTCGTCACGACGCTGGCGAAACTCAAGCTCACCAACGCGTATCGGTTCTTCAAGACCAGCGCGATGGCAGAGGAGCGGGTGGTCAAAGCACCCGGCCTGATCTGGGCCACCGGCTTTGGATCGCCGCCGTTCGTGGCAACCCTTTCGCTGTGGGAGTCCGCGGAGGCAGCGGCCGAATACGCGTACGGGACCGCTCAACCCGAACACAACGACGCCATTGCGGTCGACCGAGCGAGGACCTTTCATCATTCGAAGGCCTTCATCCGATACCGCCCGGTGTCGGTGAGTGGCGGCATGGACTTCGGACGAAATCCGATTCCGGCCTTCAAGGTCGATGAGGGTCAGCCCTGATCACGCGCAGAGCGATCTGTTCACCACATCAGCAGTTCGTGTTCGTCACCCAACGAATCGAGTGGACGACAGCGACCTTGGTACGTTCTGGCGATGCCCAGCTTTGCGAAACAACGCGCCGCCGAAGATCCGGACGGTTTCGCTCTCGTCGACATCACCGCAGATGGCGTGAGGGAATTGACGTGGTCCGAGGTCGATGACGCCCTCAATCGGTGTGCCAGCCGTTTGATCGCCGCAGGCGCCGCTGGCGAACTCGGTCCCGATCATCGGATTGCCGTATTTGCCGAGAACGCGGCGGAGACAGCGCTTGCCCATCTCGGGGGGCTGCTCGCTGGAGCGTCGTCAGTGCCGGTGAACTTTCATCTCACCGCAGACGAAGCCGAGTACATCCTGAGCGACTCCGGTTCTGGCATTGTGTTTGTCGGCCCTGAGACCGCTGAGCGAGGGGTCGCAGCGGCACGAGGTGCTGGCATCCCGACGGTCGTTGGTTGGAACTGTGATCACATCGATGGCATCACGTCATGGAGTGACTGGCTCAGTCGCGGATCGGATGAGGATCCGCCCGAGGAGATCGTCCCTCGGCCGAACTTGCTCTACACGTCGGGTACGACTGGACGTCCGAAGGGCACAGAGCTTCCGCCGACGATGTTTGCCGGCGGAGTGAACATGGTCGAGCATCTCGCCGCACTGAATCAGGGCAAGTTCGCTGGGCTCGGAACCCATCTGGTCGTTGGTCCGATGTACCACACGGGTCCGCTCTCCGGAATGCGGTTGCTGTGCGCCGGCGTGCCATCAGTAACCCTCGCCAAGTTCGATGCCGAAGCGACTGTCGCCGCAATCGACCGGTATCGAACCGAGAGCACGGTCATGGTGCCGACACACTTCGTCCGGATGCTTGCACTCCCCGATGAGGTGAAGACGAAGTACGACGTGTCTTCGATGAAGCTCATGTCGCATACGGGATCGAAGTGTCCAGTCGACGTCAAGGGCGCAATGATCGACTGGTTCGGTCCGATCCTGCTCGATGCATACGGGGCAACCGAGGTCGGCACTGTGTGCTCGATCACGAGCGAGGAGTGGCTCGAGCACAAAGGTTCGGTTGGCCAGACGGATCCGCCGTTCACCGCCGTTGTCTTTGACGAGGACATGTCCGAACTTCCGATGAACGCCGAGGGGCGCCTCTTCTTCCGGGACGAGACGGGCCGGGGCATCGTCTATCCGAATGACGCAGAGAAGACCGCCGCATCCAACCCCGAGCCCGGCCTCTTCACGCTCGGCGAGATCGGCTTTATCGACGAAGACGGCTTCGTCTTCATCACTGATCGTTTCAGCGACATGGTCGTTTCCGGCGGCGTAAACCTTTATCCCGCGGAGGCAGAACAAATCTTGATTGATCATCCCGGCGTTGGAGATGTCGGCTGCGTGGGCGTGCCGCATCCGGACATGGGTGAGATGCTGATCGGGCTGGTGACGCCGGCCGATCCTGGATCGCCACCGGACCCCGCAGAATTGGCGACGTGGCTGCGAGAACGACTCAGCCACTTCAAATGTCCTCGGGAGTTCCATGTCGTGGACGATCTGTTGCGCAACACGATGGGCAAGATCAACAAGCGCAAGCTGCGGGACGCCTGGCTCGATGGAGCACTTGCCTCCACATCTCCGAAGGCGTCATGACCCAAACACCTGCACGGCCGGTACCGAAATACGACATTCCTGGGGACATCAGCGTTGACGACTTCGCAGCGCAGGCCGAAGAGTGGCTGGCGACGAAACTCGATCGGCGCCCGCCCTCTGCGGAACAGGTGTGGGGCGAGGGGGAGTTCGATGTCTCGGTGTTTCACGCCATGACGTTCGACGTCGAACGGGCCCACTTGGACAAGCTTCTCTCATGGGTTCAGTCGAAAGCCGAGCGCGGCTATCACGCCATCACCTGGCCTCGTGCATTTGGGGGTCTTGGCCTCGGCCGTTCTCACTCGCGTGCGTTCGGGCGACTCGAGCGTCAGTTCATGACGCCAGGCGTTCACGAGACACTTGCGGTCACGCGAACGTTGATTGCACCCACGATTGACGTGTTCGGTACTGAGGAGCAAAAAGAGCGTTGGATCCCACCGTTCATCAGCGGCGATGCGCTCTGCTGCCAATTGTTCAGCGAGCCGTCGGCGGGCTCGGACCTTGCGGGACTCGGCACCAAGGCAGTGCGAGACGGTGATGAGTGGGTTGTCAACGGACAGAAGGTGTGGTCCTCGGGTGCTCAGTTCTCTCAATTCGGTGAACTGATCGCTCGTTCTGATCCCGATGCGGTCAAACACAAGGGCATGACTGCGTTCATCATTCCGATGGACTTGCCGGGGCTCGAGGTGCGGCCGATCCCGCAGATGAGTGGCGGCTCATCGTTCTGCGAGGTGTTCTTCAACGACGTTCGGGTGCCAGACGATGTGCGGCTTGGCGACGAGGGCGATGGCTGGAAGGTTGCGCTCACCACACTCGGCTTCGAACGCGATCACTCTGAGGGTGAGGGTGGTAGTGCGTCGGGCGGAACGTGGGGAAAGGTGCTCGCTACCGCGAACGCAATGGGTGTCGTGGAAGACCCGGTCATTCGAGACCGCCTCGCCTCCATGTACATCCAGACTCGCGTCGAGTCACTCACCAACCGCCGTGCTGCTGATCTCGCGAAGTCCGGCACTCCGGGTCCAGAGAGCTCGCTTGGCAAGCTGCTTTGGACTGAGGGGATGTACCAGATGAGCGAAATGGTCAGCTCGATCCTGGGGGCGAAACTGATCGCTGACTCCGGTGAGTGGGGCACCTTCGAATGGGGAGCACATGTGTTGGGCGCGCCCGGCTATCGGATCGCCGGTGGTTCTGACGAGATCCAGCGCAACATCATCGGCGAGCGCGTTCTTGGCCTTCCCCGTGAACCCAAGGCCGACACAGGCCCGTGGAAGGACGTTCCGCGCTGAAACCTTCTCCCGGTGCGTCGACGGATCTCAGTAGTCGATCCCCTTTTGGCTCGAATCTTGCGGTCGAACGCGTGCTTCACCTTCACCATCTCGGTGACCGTGTCTGCGACTTCGATCACTTCTTCTGCCATGTTCCGACCGGTGAGAATCATGTTGACGTGCTCGGGACGAGTAGCGACAGATCCAGCGACGTCGGTCGCTTCAATCCAACCCCAGCTCATTGCGTAGCTGATCTCATCCAGAACAACGAGCCGATATTTTCCTTCTGCGATGAGACCTTTGGAGAACTCCCATGCCGCAACGCCTTTGGCTTGGCTTTCCTCGATGTCGCTTGATTCCCAGCTGAAACCATCACCGGCGGAGAACCAATCAACGCCAAGTCCGCGGCTGACCTCCTCCTCGCCGGTATGCCACTTGCCGCTCTTGAGGAACTGCACCACTGCCACATCCCAGCCGCGAGCCACTGCCCGCATCAAGGTTCCGAATGCTGCGGTTGATTTGCCTTTGCCGTGACCGGTATTGACCAAAACCAGCGAGGGTGCCCGTTGGAGCTCCTCCCGTTCGTACGGGCGTTCCGTTCGTGGAGCGTCTTCGGTGTCGAATGCCTCAGGCTTTGTTGCTTCCGTCATCATCAGGATCCTTCTTCTGGTCGAGGATCAGATGTGTCCGAGCGACGATGTATGCCCGCCGCACCAACCCCTTGTCCTCGAGGGTTACGTGGTTCTTGCGTCGAGCAGCTTGACCGGACTTCCAGCTCGCCGACTCTGGAGTCAGCGGCCAGGATTACCGTTGCGGGACAGTGCCGGAATCTCACCGGACTTCATCTTCTCGACCTATGGCGCACTCTATGACGCAGTCTGGAGAAAGTGATGCGGGACAGAATCGGGCTGCCACACTGGCGGCATGACAGCGACGTCTTCGCAATCCGCAAGCGGTTCATCAGCCTCGAACGACCCAGTTCTCGAGGTTCGAGAGTGGCTGACTGAGAACTGGGATCCCGACCTGACCGTCGAAGCGTGGTGGGAACGACTTGGAGTGGCTGGGTGGTCCTCCGCTCTGCTGCCGACGAATGCCTACGGGCGGGGTATTTCTCGTGCAGATGCGGTGGCAGTTGCGAGAGAGATCGCAGCGTTCGGTGCGGTTGGAGCGCCGAGCGGCCTCGGGCTATTGCTCGCGGCCCCCACGATTGCGACGCACGGGACCCAAGCCCAGATTGACAAATACGTCCGTGACATTGTCACCGGCCAGCAAGCATGGTGTCAGCTCTTCAGCGAGCCTGGCGCAGGATCGGATCTGGCAGGCCTGAGTACACGAGCAGAGCTGGATGGTGACGAGTGGGTCATCAACGGACAGAAGGTGTGGACCTCGCTCGGACAGACGGCCGACATGGGAATGCTGATCGCTCGGACCAACCCCGATGTTCCCAAGCACCAGGGCATCACGTGGATGGCGATCGACATGCACCAGCCCGGCGTCGAGCTTCGTCCACTCATCGAAATGACCGGACACGCCATGTTCAACGAGGTTTTCCTCACTGACGCCCGGGTTCCTGTCGACGCGGTCATCGGCGACGTAGGGCAAGGTTGGGCGGCAACAAACACCACACTTCAGGCCGAACGAGCCGGTTTGGGCGCAGGCGGCGGGGGTGCTCCCGGGCCACAGGCAGGGACGATTGCCGGAAACCTGGGCAAGCGAGCGGGCGATGTTGCTCCCAAGAAGCAAGACGAGACGAAGAACCCTGCATCGAAGGCACACGGATCCGAGAGTGCACCGAGACGTGAAAAGGCCCGCTCGCACCTTTTTGAGTTCGCCAAGAACAACGGCACGATCAACGATCCGGTGATTCGTCAAGGGCTCGTCAAGCTTCACACGTTGAATCTCATCGGCGGCTACAACGCGCAACGGGTCAAGGGCGCGAGGGCAAAAGGGCAAGACATCCCGGGAATGGCCAACATCTCCAAGCTCCTGATGAGCGACGTGATGCGGTTGACCCGAGATCTTGGGTTGCAGATCATCGGTCCATTCGGGATGTTGCATGGTTACACCCCCGAGCAGCAGGCTGCGCTCAACGAGGCGACCGGCAACCCGTTTCTGGGCATGGTCACGGGATCTGCTCTGTATGCACAGGCTCCCCCGATCTATGGCGGAACCGATCAAATTCAGCGCAACATCATCGGTGAGCGGGCCCTCGGATTGCCGAAAGAACCGAACAACGACAAGACGCTGCCGTTCAACGAACTCCCGAAAAACGCCTAGTTGCAGTACCCGTCGCTTAGGCGATCGCCGAAATGAACAATCGTTCAAATCTGCGTTGGGACTAAACACTGTTTAGGATGCTCTCTTACTACGTGTAGCTGGTTGTTCACGAATCGGGGGGGGATGTGATGTCCAGGTGTCTACGGCGGCTCCCTCAGCAGGAACGTAGTCGGCTCCGTTTGGCATCCATTCTTGATGCCGGGCGCGAACTTCTCGCCGTCGAGGGCCTCAATCGCTTCACGATCAGCGACGTCGCCCGCTTGGCTGAATTGCCCCCGAGCAGCGTCTATGAATATGTCAGCAGCGAGAGAATGCTGATCGGTGCAATTGCGGAACGGTCAATTAGCCAAATGACCGAGGAGCTCAAGGTGCAGATGGCTGATCCCGCTTCCTTGGATCAAGCTTTGCAGCTCATGTCGCAATCGATGTTGCGTTCAGCGGCGGCCTATCGGGCGGACCTCGGAGCGCTCCGCGCCATCCTTTTCATCGAGGCGGATTCGGAGCTCGCTCAAATCTCCATCGACGAGATTCGGGCGTACTCAGAGGTGATGCACGAAGCGCTTTCGTCGTTTCTCCCTCTGCTCGAGCTTGATCCGACGGTCTCGTTGTTGACCATGCTTTTCGGGAGTCTCGTAGTGTCTGCCGGCAGGCTTCCCCAGCCTGAATCTGACATGTTGATCGAGGAGTTCGATCGGATTGTGCGTCTTGTGATTTCCCAGCCCGCCTCATGAATGCCGATAGTTGTCTCGGTCGTGGGTCCGAAGTGGGCGCACGAGGTCGATGCGGCGAGTTCGGCCACACGAACTCGCAGGTCCGGCCGTTGGAATGGGTGCTGCTCGTTTTCCGAGCAGGGTGGCCTGAGCGGCAGAACACACCGGCTGATCGACGAATGTGGCTGCGATGAGCGCCGATAGTTGCAGGCGCTCTACTGCCGAACTCAGTGGGCGAAAAACCGGCTCGACAGCTTCAGTGCTTGGCGGGAGCTCACTGATCCATCGCAGTGAGTCCACGATTTCCCTGGGACCAGAGTGCGTGCCAAGCAGTTTCACGAGATGGAGCGACAGCTCTGAAGTGTCTTGGCTCACAAGGGCGGTTCCGTTCTCGACTTCGCTCACGAGGTCGCTGATGTTCTTGCGCCACTGGTTCCAGAAGACTCGACCACGTGTCGTGTCAGCCCCCGCTTCCACTGGACCCAGAGAGAGCGCGAGCAGTTCAATCATGGATGATGCGTCCGTCCAGCGACGCTGTTCGCGGACTTTTTCTCCCATGGCCCATTCCATGAGCCAAACCTCACCCGTCGAGATGCGCTCGTCGGCCTGGAGATCCTCCAACAGGAGCTGGACACCGGCTCGCCATGCGAGGGTGCCGACGACGGTCAAGTTGTCGGCGGGTGCGGGATCGACTGCCCCGTATATGTGCGCCACAGACGGGCGAACTCCCAAAATGAGAGCGCTGAGCCTGCTCTGGTACGTTGGCCGGATCATGAATTTCTCACTTTGGTCGCCACGACGAATTCGGCGCCATTGTTTCTCTCTCGGGTACCGGTGCGGTACCTGTCGGGTTCCAGGACAATCATGACGGGATCTCGCGCCCTCTCTCTTGAGAGGGCTGTCCGCCATCAGGGTTTGGTGGTGCTCGAGGCGCCCGTGGGTTTCGACGGACCCGGATTTGTCGATGATCTCATCAATCGGATGGATGGGATCGTGATCGAACTGGACGATCCAGATGATGTCGATGCCAACTTGGTTCCCGATCACGCTTGGATCTCGGCCCCCTTGTCCGCTGGTCTGCGTGGCTGGCGAGACACGGTCGTGCGAAGGTTCCGGGACGGCAAGTCAACAGTGGTTTCGTTGCCCGTTGGAGTCTCGGGCGACGGCCTCATCGATGAGCCGGTGCCGACGCTACTGATCGATGGGACGGCGTTGCTGATGTCAGGAGCCGATGTCCTGGCTCTCGCGGCTGAAGACGGACACGCGGACTCCATCGACCCTGCTATGGCAGACCTCATCGTAGAGCTCGGTGGGGGTTGGCCGGCCTGGGTCCACGGTTGCCTTTCGTTGTTGTCAGACCGTGGCGTGCAGGCTGATCAGCTCATCGCGTCTATCGCCGTTCCGACGTTTCGTCGTCGACTGGTCGCCCGATACCTCACGGGGTTCGAGCCGAAGCGACGACACGATCTTGCACAGCTTGCCCATTTCGAAGCTTTCAGCGATGCCGCTGCGAGCGCAGTCGGCGGTGTTGAGTTTGCGGACTCGTTGCTGCCCCATGCCCCGGGTTTGCTTCGGACACCAACCGGCTTGCTCACCTTCGTGCAGCCCGTTCGACTCGAACTCATCGGCGAGTTCAAGCTCGAACCCTCGGTCGCCGAGTCGCTCGCTCCTGTTCTTGTGGCCGACGGCCAACTTCTCGCCGCGTGTCAGGCCCTCCTCGACTCGGGGCTCGATGACCAAGTCGCCCGGCTACTCGAGGCTCTTCCCGGCCGTGTCCTCGACATGACGAACCAGCGGGAGTTGTTGGCAATCTTCCGGCTGCTTTCGGGGCATCTTGACTCCTACCCAGGGGTGGCGCTCAAGCAGGCACGAGCCCATGCCAACCTGGCCGAAGTCCCTGCCTGCATCGAGTATTGCGAGATGGTCCTGGGCAACGAGGGGGCTGGACCTCTTCTGAAAGCAGAAGCATCGATCGAGCTGCTGCTGTATCGATATCGGTCGATTGCACAGACCGAGGCCAAGAAGGAAGTCGAGCGATTGGAGTGTCTTGTCGGCGTCTCTGGTCCTCTGCCGACTCGGTTGCGTGAAGTCGAAGCCCAGGTTTTGGGCCAATCGTCTTCGAACCATGATGTGCAAGCGGCAGCGGACCGCCTCGTTGAGGTGGCTTCCGAATGGGAATTTCAGCAAGAACGTCTTCGAGCGGCTCGCACGCTGCGAGTCGCCGCGGCGGGGCCGCTCTGGCACCTGGGGCAGTACCGAGAGGGGCAACGTCTTTTGCAGCGCGCCGCTCGTCTCGCTATCGCCCAGCCGTTTGATTATGGGATCACGTTGGGACTGAAGGCGAAGTTCGATGCCATGGCCGGCGACTTGGAGGCCTTTCGCCGGTCGATTGAGCAGGCCCGATTCGTGGTCGAAGAATCAGGAATCGGCTGGCTTGACGCCTACCTGCATTGGGCTGCCGCGTTCGCCTCGGGCTATGAGGGATCGATCGCAGGGGTTCAGCGATCCTTCCGGATTGCGAAACAGAAGCTCGGCCCGCTCTTCGAATCAGACACTGGTGTCGTGCTCTGCGCAGAGATTGCGATTCAGGCTGCGTTGCTCGGCGATGTGATCTATGCGCTGCGATGCCTCAACGAGGTCCGGGCCCGAAAGAGCCAGAACGGCATGGAGTTCGACTATGCCGAGATCATCGTGTTGGCGCGCGGCGGAGAACGTGAACGCGCCTGGCAGACGTGGGAAGAGCTTGAAGCGGCCGACATTGTTCCAAACGATCGGCGTTGGCGGGTCGAGCTCGAACTGGCTCTCGCCGATCGATGCGCTGGGGTTCAAAGCAAGATCGACCTCGAGAGCGTGGAGCGCGAAGCCCAACGACTGGAGATGTCGTCGGTTCTCCCCACTATCGCTCCGGACATCTTCTCCAGGACAGACTCGACCGTTGGTGCGGTACGCCTCGAGGTATTCGGTGGCCTTCGGGCGCATGGATCAGAAGGGGAAATCCAGCTTCCTGAAGGTCGTGTCTCAGAACTGTTGAAGGTCCTGATCATTCTCGATGGTCGAGCGGTCGTCGATGTTGTTGTCGAGCATCTCTGGCCCGAAGCTGAATTGAAGGTGGGCCTGCGACGTCTCAAGAACGTCGTGACGAAAACTCGAAACGTTCTTGGTCAAGATTCGATTGTCCGCGACCAAGATTCCATTCGCCTCGGTGATCGGATCCGGACCGATCTTGCTGAGTTCACCGAGATGTCCACGACCTCAAGTGCTCGTCGCAGCGTTGACAACCCGGGAGCCCGCAGAGCGGCGATCGCCGCCCTTGATCTCTATCACGGGCCGTTGTTGCCCGCCGATATCTACGGCGATCGTGTCAACGAACGTCGCTACGAATTGCAACTCAAAGCAGAATCACTGTTGGAGTTTGTGCTGAGCGAGAGTCGGCCTCATGCCGCCTGGATGGCGTCGACGATGAGTCGACTGCACGCCCAAGCTGCCGAGACGCACTGAGCGCCGACCTCGAAGGCCGGCGCTCAGTACGTGCAAATGAGACGTGATGGCGGTCTAGATGTAGTGCCCGCCGTTTGCCAGTTCAACTGCACCGCTGGTGCTCAGGGCGACCGCAGCTGTCGCGAAAGAAATGACGGTGGACGAGAGGGCAACCTTGAGCTTCTTCATGTGAGCGTCTCCAGTGAGTGGGTGATGTGTCTATTGACCACCACTCGGGTACCTGCTTGGCACCGCACTGGAGAGGTACCGCTCATTGGGCGCGCCAAAGAAGCGCTTTGGAACGCAATCTTCGCTGCTGTTCTCTAGGTCAGATACTCGCTGGGACCGATGTGGACGTCAGCTCTGGTTCGTTTCCGGGAGTCGAACGAGGAGCAGGCGCGCAGTGACGAGAAGCAGGCAACAGGCGACGATCGCTGGTCGATACGAGTCGGTCGTGTCGATGAGCCAGCCGGCCGCTGGCGGCCCCAACAAGCCACCAAGTCCCTGTGAGGTGTAGAAGAGCCCGAGGATGGAGCCGAGCCCGACGACGCCCATCCGCTCGGCAAGCACGATCGTGCTCAGGGCGACGAAGCCGCCGTATCCGACGCCGAGCACCAGGACGAAAACAACGAGCATTGGATAGGACGAGCCAGCGACGAACCAGATGACGAAGCTGCTGGCGTTCAGTACGAAGCAGAGTTTGTAGAGCGAGAAGGAGCCGAAGCGTCGAACGAGTGATCCGAATCCGATCCGAGCAAGGATGCTTGCACCGCCGAGTACGCCAATGAGCACAGCGGCTGGAACCGATTCAACGCCCTGATCGAGCGCGTACTGGCCGACGAAAACGAATGGAACGAAGAGGGCGAGGCCAGAACACAGAGCCGAAATGTGGAGGCGACGGAAGGCGGGGGAGCGAGCCGCCTCGGCGAATCGCGACGGTTGGGCGCCAGGTTGTCCCGGAGGTCGTGCGACGAGAAACGAACTCGCGAGCAATACCGCGGAGCCGGCGATTCCGAGAATTACGTAGGTGTCTCGCCAGCCGTAACGATCGATCAGGTTCGCCGATAGTGGCGACATGACCATGGTGCCTGCACCGATGCCCGCAACAGCCAATCCGATGGCTGTCGCCCGATGGCGATCAAACCAACCGCCAACGTTGGCGACCATCGGGATGTACCCACAAGCGGCGGCGAGGCCTACGCCAGCTCCGTACGTGAGGTATCCGAGTTCGAGTGAGCCGACGCGGCTTGTTGCGATGAGTCCGATGAGAAGTGATGCTGCTCCGACCACAAGCACGGGTCGTGGGCCCCAGCGATCAGCTGCTCGACCCGTGAGCAAACTGAGCCAGAAGAAGCTGAAGGTGGTGATTCCGAAGACGATCGCGGTTTCACCCCGTGTGCTTCCGAACTCTTCAGCCATCGAGTTGAAGAACGCCCCAAAGCTGTAGGCAATCCCAAGGGTGACGAACGATGAAGCGAACGTCGCGACGACTGTGAGCCAGGCGCGCCGAGAATCGATGAGATTCCCAGCATCTACTTCAGGGGCCACGACCATCGCCGGAGGCTACGGGCCACAGCGCCGGCGGTCGACTTTGCCATCGCTGTTAGGTCCTGCCGAGAAGCTTCAGTTGGAGGCGCGTCGGGTGTTCTGGACAATTGCATCCCGCATTTCGTTCCAGCGGGACCGAGGCAAGTCATGTCCCATGTCGGGAAAGGCCAACAGCCGTGCTCCTGGGATGGACTTCGCAGTGGCAATGCCACCGCTGAACTTCACGAGCGGGTCTGCTGTGCCATGAATGACCAGGGCAGGCAGATCGAGGGTCGCCAGGCGTTCGGTCCGATCTGGGCTTGCCATGATGGCTGCGGTCTGACGGGCAACGCCACGAGGGGTGAAACTTCGGGAGACGGAAACCTCGGCCCGCTCGCGGAAAACGTCCTCGTCGAAGTGCGGACCCGAGATCAACCGAAACATGCTGACGCTGTCTGCGACGGCTGTTTCTCGAGCGGGTGGGGGACGCCTCGCCAGCTTCTTCATGAGCGAAGTGGACATTCCTCCCCGCCGGCGATCACCGGTGTTCGACATGATCGAGCAGATGCTTCGGACGTTCTGCGGGTAGTTGATCGCGAGTTCCTGAGCGATCATCCCACCCATCGAGACACCGACAACATGGGCCGCCTCGATCCCGAGTTCGCCGAGGAGCCCAGCAGCATCATCTGCCATGTCTTTCAACGTGTAGCCAGCGCCCTTGAGCGGGCGCCGAGTGATCGCGGCGCGAGCCGTCTGGGATTGGCTCGGCGGCTCCCAATCAGTTTGGGTGGAGAGTCCGATGTCTCGGTTGTCGAATCGAGTGACTTGAAAACCTTGCTCCACGAACAGATCGACGAATTCGTCAGGCCAGTCGGATAGTTGGCCGGCGAGGCCCATGATGAGAAGCAGGGGCTCGCCTTCACCCCTGGTCTCATATTCCAGAGTCATTCCGTTGGCTTGGACCGTAGGCATCCGAAAAACCTACTGGCCCTCCGATCACACGCAACGATGAACCGTTCAGCTTGGCGAAGCTCGAATCATCATCGTTTGTGTGGCAATCGCAAGGAGCCGGCCGTCCCGGCCCCACATCTTGGTTGTCCCGCTGCCAAATCCGTTCCCGACGAACTCGAGCTCGTTCTCGCACAGCACCCACTCATCGTCTTGTGTTGGGTCGGCCGGCGGCTCGAGCATCGATGCGAAGCGAATCGTGTTGTCGATGCTCGTGCAATCGGAGATCTCGCCGAACGCATTGCCGAGATTCGATGGCATGTAGTCGCCGAGGAGGGCAAGGGCGGCTCGGTCGAGTGGAACGCCAGGGATGCGGACCCACAGCAACGAGCGATTGTCGCCGCTTGGTGTGCCCGTTCCCGTGAATCCGAACATCCCATGCATCATGCGAACCTCGTTGAACCGGTGGATCGAATCTTGATCCGGCTCCCGCACAACCAGCTGGCCTTGTTCGGGGTCTTCTGTCGGGGGAGCTGAGTCCCACTGTCCGCTCAGAATCTCGTCGCGTCGCCCAGTGGCACCGAGGATTGCGATGATTTCGGTGCCGTCTGCGGTCCCGATGACCCTGCCCTGCGTGACGCTTCGTCCATTCGCAGGCAGGCTGACCGACAGGTCGATCGTCGTTCCCGAGGTTGTGGGCGCCAGATACTGCCCGGTCACCCAGACTGCTGGCCGGCCCGATGCCTGCTCCAGCGCCACCACGCCAGCGGCGAGGCCGGCTCCCCCGAAGAGCGACCCTCTGCCGCCGCCGGAGATCCGAGGTGAGACAGGCAGCGTCCAACGCATTGGGTCCTCAGAAGGAATGAGGCCAAGGAAGGATCGGGTCGATGAAAACTCCACCGAGAACTTCTATCGGAAAGTTGGAACCGTCACGCTTCGCGAGAAGTCGCAGGCTTCGCTTGTCGGAATGCCGCAACGAGTTCGAGGCTGTGGCTTCCCGTGATCCGAAAGGCATCGACAAGGTCGACAGCGAGCCCATCACAACCAACGTCCAGGACACTTGCGATGGTCGGTATCTCCGCAACACGGAGCGTGATCGGGACATCATCGGAGAGTTGTCGCATGGTGCGAATCGCTATGGCGATCGAGTTCAGGATGTCCGTATTCGGCCGTGTGACCGAAATTTGGCATTGGCCGAGGACCAAGATGTCCTCATCGACGAATGCTCGGGACGGGAGTCGAGGAAGGAATTCCTTGTCAGGTAGACCGGCGTCGATGTCGCATTCGTAGGTCCGACAGAGGTCATCGAGTTCTGATGCTGAAGGAGAGGCCGCGCCGATCTCGATGCGGAGTAGCCGATCGCGAGGAATACCGGTGAGGAGTGCTGCGCCATCGGCAGAGAGGTCTGCGTCTTCGCGTGCCGTCCGCAAGAATGAGCTCAGCAGCGTTTTCTCAACGAGTCCGGCCTTTTCGGCAAGCCGGGCGTTTCCGGCGGATCCAGTCTCTTCGACTTGTTCCGCCACCTTCGTCGACATCGCTTCCTCCATGAACTGGTACGGGTCCTTCGTGAGCTGGAATCTGTCCGATTCGTGCAGTCTCGTATCGGCGACCATTCAGATCTCCTTAGACAATCAGGTAGTTTGAACTAGATGCAGGTCCCTGATTCGAGGGGGGTGGTCGAGCCCTAGAATCAGCTGAATGAAGCTCTTTGGTGTCATCAACGCCTCTCCTGACTCACTTCACGAGGCATCGATCGTCAACGGACCCAGCGATGCGGCACGGCGGGCCGAGTGGCTTTTGGAGCGGGGCTGCTTCGGCTTTGACCTTGGTGGGCAGGGGTCGACGTACGCCGCTGGCGAAACAACGGTCGATGAGGAATGGAGCCGACTCGAGGCGGTGCTTCCAACTCTTCAGTCCTACGACGTTCCGATCAGCGTGGATACGTGGCGACCTGAAACTGCCCGCCGGTCATTGGAGAGCGGCGTGACGTGGCTGAACGCTGCTGATGGTTTGCAACAACCCGAGATGATGCAACTCGTGGCTGACTACAAGTGTCCGGCAATCCTTCCGTTCTTGTCGGGGCCAGACCCTCTCCGCATGGATCTCGTCACCGATCATGATCCTGTTGCGGTGATTCTCGACTTCTTTGACCAGATCCTGGCCCAGGCTGATGACTTCGGAATTCGAGACCAACTCGTCATCGACCCCGGGACAGGGTTTGCACCCCACGATTGGCCCTGGGATGAGCGATTTCTCTATCAGAAGCAGGTGTATGGCCAGATGAATCGGCTGCGAACCTATGGCCTGCCGATGTACATCGCGTTGCCATGGAAAGACACCGACCAACACGCTGAACTGTTGGACATCGTGGTGGCCGGTGATCCGGAATACGGCCGATGTCACGAGCCGCATGTCATCACCGAGGCGATGGAAATCGGAGCGGTTACTGCTCGGCGTCAGCGATCCGCTTGATCCCGCCCCTGGGGAGCCGCTCATTCCAGTCTTCGGGCAGCAACTCCGGAGCGAGCTCGCTGAGCGGCTCAAGGACGAAGCGGCGTTCCCACATTCGAGGGTGGGGAACCGTCAGTGTCGCCGACTCGATCGCGGCGTCACCCCACAACAACACGTCGAGATCGAGCGTGCGCGGACCCCATCGAATGCCGCGTTCGCGCCCGGCTGCGGCTTCGATGGCGAGGCATCGTTCGAGCAGCTCGAAGGGTGTCAGCATCGTTTCCAGACGGGCGACCTGGTTCAGATAGGGATCTTGATCAGGGCCGCCAACGGGATCCGTTTCATAGATCCCGGAAAGAGCGGCAATCCCAGGAAGCATCGCTGCGGCAAATCGTAGGTTTGCCTGACGATCGCCAAGATTGGTTCCCATCGCGACGTAGGCCGTGGTCGACGCTCGGTCCGTGAGAAATTGATCGGCCTGCTCGCGTCGCACTCGAACTGCGGTGGACGTGAGATCGTGCGGGAGCGGCGGACGCAGCTTCTTCACGGTGACCGTTGCCGCTCGCACCCTTGCCAATCCCAGGATCTCGTGGGCAATGATCGTTGCCACCTTCTCGAGAAGGAGTACCCCGCCTGTCTCAACGATTTTGGTCGCGATCGAGACGGCCTGGCCGTAGTCGACGGTGTGCTCGAGATCGTCCGAGCGCCCAGCGAGACTGGCGTCCAGCTCGATGTCGATGTCGACTTCGAAGGGCTGGGCCCGCTCCTGTTCTTCGGCCAGCACCCCGATGGCCCCGGTAGCCCGGATCCCTCGTAGTTCGATCCGATCGCGGTCTTGTGAACTTCTGTTCTGGTTTGTCGGCACGACAAGCTCCTGTCTGTCCGAGCTGACAAAGGTAGCCATCTCGGCACCGAAGCCAGCATCGGCCTACGAAGGTTTGGTCCGAGAGGGCGCCCGGACTGGTTCCTCTGCCGCGAACATGAACCACGTGACCGCAAGCGCGAGAAACATTCCGTTCGCAAAGATCGCGACGGGAAACTCCGTGGCGTCGGCCAACGCGCCACTCAGCACGGGAGACAGCACTACTCCAAGATCGCCCCAGGTGCGGTAGATACCCAGGGCGCCTCCCCGGAACTCCTCGGGCGCGATGTCGGCGACGAACGCAGCGGGGGCAGGCCCACTCACCCCGGTGCCGACCGCCGAGAGCAGGAGCCCGCCAACGAACCAGGTGAGATTCGGACTGAGAGCGCTGATGCAGACACCAATGGCCGCGATGTACCCGGTTGGGATGATTGCGGGCTTGCGGCCGAAACGATCGGCTGCGAATCCGGCAGGACCGATCAAGATCAGGCCGACGACGCCGAGTCCCGTGAAAATCAATCCGATCTCGGCTGGCCCAAGTCCGAATTCAGCATCGCCATACAACGGGACCAGGGTTTGTCTGGCCCCCCTGATGGAAAAGATCGCCATCGTTACAAGCCCGACCGCGACGAACTGTTTGGACATCGCAAAGCGTCGTCGGTCGGCTCGGCTCATGGTGGGCCCAGTCGTCTGGGTCGTGACGTCCGAGCGCGTTTCGGGCAGGCGGAAGTAGCTGTATGCGGCGGTGAGAAGCGCCCCGATCCCGACCACGATGAACGGAGTGCGCAGGCCATGTGCGTCGGCAAGCAGCCCACCAATGGCAGGCCCCGCACTCACTCCGACGAGGAGCGCTCCCTGGTTGGTGGC
Source organism: uncultured Acidimicrobiales bacterium (assembly GCA_937930695.1). GTDB lineage: Bacteria > Actinomycetota > Acidimicrobiia > Acidimicrobiales > SZUA-35 > CALEWY01. The sequence goes on from CALHCB010000156.1 coordinate 17,428, forward strand.
GATGTAACGACCTCGTTGGTCGACACGTGCGATGTCGATGAGATAGATCTGGGCACCGGTCATGTAGAGGGCTGATCCGGCTCCCGCGAACAAGCGCCAGGCGAGCAGAATCCAGATGTTCGGAGCCAGGCCCGAGCCGATCATTCCGATCGCGGTGAGGATCGGCCCGCCGATCAAGAGCAGTCGGCGTCCTTTCCGGTCCGCCCAGATGCCTGCCGGAATATTGAGAAGAAGTCGGGCCAGACCAAAGGCAGTGAACGTCAGGCCCACAACTGCGGTTGAGACACCGAAGTCTCGAGCGAAGAGGGGCAAGACCGGGCTGACGACTCCCTGTCCTGCCATGACGAGCACGGTGGAGCCGCAGATGACGAGCAGTCGTTCGTCAGCGGCAATCGCTCGGAGTGGTGTTCGAAGATCGAGCAACTAGCTGCCGAACGCGGCGGGTGCAGTCGCTGCTGCGATCGTGACTCGCTCGCCCCGACGAATGTGTGGCGCATAGTCCCAGACCGCGAGGTGTTGGGTGCATCGATTATCCCAAAACGTCAACGTGCCTGGTTCCCAGCGCACGCGACACTGGAGAGAGGGTGAACCGGAGATGTGCGTAAACAGCATCTTCAGGAGGGCGTCGCTCTCTGCTCCACTCAGTCCCTCGATGTGGGAAGTGAACGCTTCGTTGACGAACAGAAGCGGACGACCTGTTTCTGCATGCCGCACCACGACCGGGTGTGAGTGCGCAGGATAGGTCTGGCCGGGTTTTGGCTCCACGCCGTACCACCGGAGGTCCTGAAGGCCGTCGTGTCGAGCGGTGAGCTTGATCAGCAACTCCTTGATCGGATCCGAGAGCGTCTCGTAAGCGAGATGCATGTTCGCGAACAACGTGTCACCACCGAACGGAGGTGCCTCGGTAAGCAACAACATTGAACCCAGCGGGGGCATCTCTTCACAGGAGACGTCCATATGCCAACGACCGCCGTTGTTGTGGACGCTGTTCTCGTCGGTCTTGACCGTGAAGATCTCAGGATCGCCCTTGGCCCCGAGCGTTCGTTTCGACGGATGAATGTGGAGGTCGCCGAAAAGTCGACCGATCGCCTTGTGTTGGTCACGATCGAGACTCTGATCCCTGAACACGAGCACGTGGTGAGCCAGGAACGCCTCGCGGATCTGGCGAATTGTGGCGTCGTCGAGTTCGCCGAGATCGACGCCGTGTACTTCGGCGCCGATCGCTGGAGTCAATGGGGTGATTGAAATCTCTGGAGGAACGGTCATTGCGGCTCGATGAGCCGCTGCATGATGGCGTCCACGGTTGTGACCATGTCCGTGAGTTCAGCACCGTTTGCCGGCGCGGGCAGAGTTCGAATCTCGACAGTGTCCAACCGAGGTTCGCTCTGCATGAGATTCGCGATGTTCACATCGAGGTACTTGGAGATGCCGTCGATCTCTTTGAGGAGGTCTCGAATCTTCTCCCACGTCATCGTCGAGAAGTCTGGGCGAGCGACGATCTCATCGATTGCGTGGGGGAGCCGTCCGATGCGGACGCAGTTCGGATTCGTCTTGAGGAGTTCGCGCATGCCCTCGGCATGTTCGCCGAATGTCGTGACGAGTCGGCCGAACGGCCCCGGTGCCCGGAAGGGAGCTGCGTCGTAGTGAAAGTGCGTCGCTCCCTCAACAGGAACACCGAAACCGAGATCGTTGGCGGCACCCATGACAAGCTCGATCCACGGTTGGCGATCGCCATCAATAACGGGAGAAATCAGTTCTGCCACTCGTTCTCGTTGGCCCGGCATGGAGGCGACGAGGGCCACGCTGGCCCCCGAGCTGTCAACCAGCCGAACTGCAGCCTCTTTTGGCTCAGCCACGAGCCCCAACGGGGCGACGAGGTCGGCGATCTCCTCTGCGGCTTGGTCGAGGGGCGCGAGAGCTGATGTCAGCATGCGGAGAAAACGGGGGTCATCCGAGACGACTCGACTCCAGCCTGGTGTCGGTCGAGCATCGAACACGAGGTCTTTGCGGATCGTGATGTCATCGACAATTCGGACCACGTGATCACCGGATTGATGCACGACATCGAATGCCGGAGTCAGATGGTGGAAGACCTTGATCGAATCGTGCGCCGATGGCTCAGAATCCAGGTGCCAGTTCGCATTGACATGGCCGCCAACCCGGGCGGCGATCGCCCCAGCGAGGTCTTGGCGGCTGGTGCCTGCCGGCCCGATCAGCTCGACTTCGATCCCGATTCGGGCCACAGGAGTCATGTCGAGGGGCGTGTCGTGAGGACGTCGAGCGCTCCGTCGGCGGGCGGTGGGCTTGGAACCGCGTCGGAGTGAGTCGTGCGGGAGGTGGAGCGCTGCATCGTCATGGTCAACTGATCCTCGGGTGCAGCAGAAGGTTCGCAATTTCTGCGCAGATGTTTCGGACAGTCAGACATTAGAGGGAAGTCGAATAACGACAAGAGCGCTGTCCTCAAGATCCGCCAGCCGTTCGGCTGCCGGGAGCTCTGTGACCATTCGCCTCGCGCCCACGACGTGAACGATCCAGTGCGCGCCCGAGGCGTCGACCCCGATGCCTTTGGCCCGGACCACGTCAGCGGGCAGCGCATCGATGATCCGTTTCAATTCGGTTCGTTCGACAGGGTTTGGCAGTTCCAGGCGCTCGACGATGTGGCGGTCGAACAAGGTCGGCTCGGGAAGCGAACCCATTGCATCCGAACGCCGAGCCCCGATAGAGAGCAACGTTGCACTCGTCGCGGTGTCTTCAGTGAGCACCAGCGTGTTCGGCACCATCTTTGCGATGGCAAGCTTCGCGGCTGCGGTTTTCTCCACGCCTCCAAGCTGGGTCTTGGTGAGGAGCAGCATGTCGGCCGCCGTGATTTGCGCTTCCATCGTGTGGGAGGCCAATCCGTCGTGCATCCGTTCGGCGAACTGATCGACATCGACCAATGTGACGACGCCATCGAGGCGAAAGCCAGCAGACCGTGCCCACGGCAAGACTCGGCTCGGGTCTGCCACTCCCGACAACTCGACGACAACGTGATCAGGGGGAACTTCCCGACCGCGTATCTGGTCGATAGCGGCGCCGAACCCCTCGCTCAGACTGCAGCAGACACAGCCATCGGTGAGCTCGATGGTGTCGCCGTGGCGCCGCCGAATGAGCCGGGCATCGATGTTCACTTCGCCGACGTCGTTCACGAGCACGGCGATCGGGCGATCTGCGGTGGCGAGAAGTTCGTTGATCAGTGTCGTCTTGCCAGCACCGAGATAGCCGGACAAGAAGGTGAGCGGCACTCGGCGACCGTCCCACGGAGCGAATTCTGGCTCCTGATAAGGCACACCGCAGTATGCCCTGGCGGTGATCGGCGGAGGCTCAGCCCAGTTCGTGATCGATGATGTTCAGAATGGTCGGCCAATACTCTTCGCCAAGGCCGGCCTCAGATGCAGCGTCCAGAAGTGTCTTGGCCACATCTGCGCCAGGCGTTTCCACCTCGCCAGTGGCGGCGAGAGCGAGGGCGTAGGACAGATCCTTGCGGGCGTAGTCAGTGGAGAAGGCTCGAAGCGGGAAGTCGCCGGGGAGCATCGCCTTGGTCGCATGATTGTGGAGAGCGAAGCTGTCGCCCGATCCCGTTGCAATGACTTCGAGCAGGCGACCGGGTTCCATACCAGCGCGCTTGGCAATCGTCATCGCCTCGCCCAGGGCGACAACATTCTGGAAAAGAACCATGTTGTTCATGACCTTGGCGATCTGGCCGCAACCGACCTCACCGCAGTAGCTGATGTCGGTCGCGTAGCAGCCGATCAGTGGACGGATGTCTTTGACCGCGTCCTGAGGGCCACCGATCATCACTGCGAGTGTCCCGGCTTCGGCCGCAGCTCGAGTCCGCGCAATCGGTGCATCAAGCCAGGTGATGCCGCGTGCGGCCGCTTGGGTGGACAGTTCGCGAGTGACGTCGACGGGACTCGTGCTGGTGTCGATGATGGTCGTTCCAGACGTGAGCTCTGAAATGACTTCGGTTCCCACCGCTTGAACCTCGGGCCCACCGGGAAGAGAGAGAAAGACGACGTCGCTCGAGGTTGCAACTGTGGCCACCGAGTCCGCTGGGGCCGCCCCGAGCTCGACCAAACGGGCAACTGGCTCGGGATTTGCATCGAATACGCGGACGAGGTGCCCGCTCTTGGTCACGAGATTGCGACACATCGGTTCGCCCATGACGCCGACACCGATGAAACCGATCTGCATGATC
>CALHCB010000157.1 GCA_937930695.1 uncultured Acidimicrobiales bacterium
TCGCCGCTTGTTTGGACGTCTCCGAACTTCACCCCTACGCCGATCCACTGGCCGGACTCACCGCCAACATCTTGGATCCCGGCCAGCAGTTCACGTGGCACTTTGACACCAACGAGTTTGCCATCACCGTGCTGCTCGACGAAGCCGACGAGGGAGGGCTGTTCGAGTACGTACCGATGATTCGCACACCGGAACAGGAAGGATTCGATGCGATTCAGGCGATTCTGGAGGGCGGCACGGACGACGTCCACACGCTGGATCTTCGGCCGGGTGACCTTCAGATCTTCCGGGGGCGGCATTCACTCCACCGGGTGACACGTGTGTCCCCTGATTCATCCCCTCGCCACGCCGCCATTTTCGCGTACACCGAGGAAGCAGGCGTGATCGGTCGAGTCGAGCGAACGATGCAACTCTTCGGCCGAGTTCTTCCCGCGCACGAGCACGCTGAACGCGAGCGTGTTCGCAGCGATGATCTGATCGACTGATCTGCTTCTCAAGGACCTCGCGCCTAGGTGTAGGCCCGAATACCTACGCTGCCAGGGCAATTGTCCCAAAGTTCATCACGGTTCCTCATGTTTGTTGAGGCAGATGCCGAGACCACGTCGTATGCGTAGATCGGTCTGAGCTGATGACGAGGAAGAACACGGAGAACCGCGGCCGCCTGGCTCGTTCTCGACCTGACCGCCGATCGGGCACTCGTTTTGAGTTCCCCTTCACCCTCGCCGGCCGAACCTCGGTGGCCCGCCACATCGCTTTCGCCGTGATCCTGGCGGCAGGGGCAATTGGTGCTTTCTGGTATTCAGCAGGCGAATCTGACCGATCCGCGTCAGATCGAGGCGAAGTCGTGGATCTCGAACTCCTCGCGGTGCGAACGGATATGGCCCGGACCCAGCTCGACGAACTCACTCTGGTCTTGCTCGAACCGTTTGGGGCCGCGACTCGACAGGACGTACTCAATGCCTCCACAGCACGGGCAGCTTCTCTTGACTCCGGCAGGCTCTATCTCGAGTCGGTCACCCAAGAGCGGGGGAAACATGGCGATGAAGCAGCGCAACTGTTGAACGTGCTCAACGAATGGGGACCCTCCGAGTCGGCTGCGACGGCGCTCCAGTTGTACGACGGATCGAGCATCGCCCAATACGAGGCAATGCCGCCACCCCAGAGACCGCGGACCGAGGTCGACTCCATCCGCGAGCTGATGTTCCTCGATCAAGCTGGCTCCCTCACGATGCATGAAGTCCTCATCGCCCACGCGAGCATTTCGCTGCCCGAAATGGAGAACGAACTCGCGGAGTTTCTCGAGGAGGCCATTCCTTGGGTGATCGAGGACGGCGGGTACCTGGGCCCTGACCCAACACAGCCGCTCAATGAGGGTTGGATACCGACCGAGGTCGCTGCGGTCCATCAAGGTGACGCCATCGATGCTGCGAATGCTGCGCTCATGACAACCGATCTTTGGATCGCTGACCAATGGGTCCGCAACTGGGAACAGAACGGAGTCGACAACCCGCCGATCGCCCTCCAAGAACTTGCAGATCAAATGTGGCGGGCCACTGCGGAGATCCGCGACGTTGTCGATGCCGAACATGCCGTTGTGCTCAACACCGCGAGGTCACAAGCGAATGCTACGACAGCTCGCGTCTCGCTCTTCAGGCTTGTCGGGTTTGTCTCGGCTGCCCTCGCTCTCCTCATGGTCTCGCTCGCCGGACTGTCAATGTGGCGACGCTCGCTCGAACTTCGCCGATTGGTTGACGTCGACCCACTCACCGGATCTGGAAACCGCAACGTCCTCACCACCCGAACGACGGCATTTCTGTCGGCTCCTCGACTTCATCATCACGCAGTGGTGATGGTCGACATGGACCGTTTCAAGGTGATCAACGACACGCACGGACATCGCGTCGGCGACCATCTGTTGCAACGCCTCGCCGAAGGGCTCACCGAGATCTCCGCGTCATCACTGGCTCCGGATGCAACCGTGGTCCGGCTTGGTGGAGATGAGTTCGTGGTGTCCTTTCACAGCCCGAATCCCGTCGATGTACGAGCTCTTGAAACTGCTCTGCACCGACTCCGATCTGGTTTCGTGACGGCGGACGACGGAGAACAGATTCCGCTCGAGTTCAGCTTTGGGATCGCGACCGACACCGGGTCGCCCGATCTCCAAGATCTTCTCGACGCATCCGATCTCGCCGTCTACGAGCAAAAGGCAACGCGCTCCGATGACCGCTCGCCGTCTCGCCCCCAGCCCGCACCAGCCGAGTCGCCGAACGACATCAAGCTCTGACCGATCGTTCTAATCAGTGGCCAGAACGGCGACGATCTCGACAGGAGCGAGAATGCCAGCGCCCAGAAGTGCCCGAAGGTTGGAGAACATCTCGGGCCACCCTGGCCCCATCAGATGGGACAGGTTCACGGCTGGCGGGTTGTCCTGAGCGGCAGCTACCGAGGCGCTGATGAGATCCCGATGGTCGCTCGGCTCACCAGGGCTGAACCCCGCCTGACGTAGCGTCTCCAGGTAGCGATCAGGGGTCTCGACAAAGCTCGTCTCGGCGTGGCTTGACCACGGGACCGGGAACGCGAGATCGCCTGGCCCGATTCGCATGATGTCGTAGACATGTAGTGATCCGCCGGGTGCCAGCACTCTGGCCAGTTCGCGAAACGCACTCAGCTTGTCCTCGATGTTCATCCCGACGTGAAGCAGCGTGGCTGAGCCGAAGGAAGCGTCGCCAAACTCGAGCTGTGTCGCGTCGCCGACTCGAAACAACGTGCGATCAGACAGGCCAACGAGGTCGCTCAATCGAGTGGCAGTTGCAACGAACGCTGGTGTGAGGTCGATTCCTGTGACGTGACGTCCGGTGGCGACAGCGATCGTTCTGGCCGCTCCCCCGATTCCACTGCCGATATCCAAGATCGGCGAGGCGTCGGGTGATGTGTTGTCCGGTACGACGAAAGATTTCAGAAGTTCGTTCGTCGCCACTCGGCCGCCGAGGTGAAACTCGTCGACCCCCGCCAGATCATCTGGATCGATACATTCCAAATCGAGTCCCGCAGCAACGAGTTGCGCCTGGATTCGATCCATCGGATCATCCTGTTCGTAGTGATCCACGATGTTTGGCGAAGCGGGCATGGCTGAGTGTCGCACATCGCCGAACGCCTACCCTCGCTCAGAATGGTTGCGTCACCGGAGTACCAAACACCGGAGACAAGACTCACGTTGCCCGAACGCTGCAGCTACTTCGCCTTCGTCGTGCTTCTCCCGCTGCTTGGCGCATCGCTGGGCGTCAACGGCAGTGCGGTGTTCCAGATCATCGCGATCGAAGAGTTTGGCCTCACCTCTCGCCAGGTCGGTTGGGCCATCGGCCTCGGCGCGATCTCCATCCCGTTCCAGATCTGGGCCGGCCGCATCCCGTTGCGGGCCGCCCACCGAAACCTCCGACTTTTTGTGTTCCTGATGTCCGCAATGTCGCTTCTCATGGCCTGGCTCATTGTTGGACCGGGATCGACAACATTCGTTGTTGCATGCGTCATCGCGATCGCTGTTCTGGCGGAGCTCGCTGTTTCAGTGCTCTTTGCGACCTCGTTCCAACCGCTGCTCACGACCACCGTCGGCCCGCAGTTTCGACAACGCCTGAACGCCCAGGGCCGAGCCGCCGGAGGAGTCCTCGCCATTGGTCTCGTCGTCCTCGTTGGTTGGACCTCGACGAGCGGACGAATTGGAATCTTGATCGGCCTCGCGGCGATGGGAGCGCTGCTCACCCCAGCGATTTCGAGACTCCGGCGTCCTGCTCTTTCCTCAACTTCTGTCGTGGCCAGCTCGGCCCCTGGAGATGTCGACAGCTCGCTGAAGTGGATCTTCGCCGCCATTGGCATCAGCGTGCTCCCCGCCTGGCCGTTCTTTGTCACATACGCCTCTGACTCCTTCTGGCCGTCTGCGAATCTCGGACTTGTCGGCGCAGCACTCGTCGTCGGGGGCCTCGGTGCAGCAGCCCTGTGGCAACCCACCGTTGACGGTCTGCTTCGTCGAGCCCGTTGGGGAGCTGTCGCAGTTCTCGGTTGTGGGCTCGCGTTGATTCCCTTCCGCTCCCCGATTACCGAGATGAGAACAGGAGCAATCGCTCTGGCGATCTTGGTTGCCGCAACCGCCGCCGGGACCGTCGTGCGGATGTCCTTGCTGGAGATGGCCCACGCTCAATCGGACGAATCGACGTCCGTGGCCGTGCTCACAAGGCTCGACGTGATCGCCTCCACGAGCATGCAGATCGGCTTCCTGGCTGGCGGGTATCTGATCGACCTCAGTGTCGGCTCCACCTGGATTGCTGATCCCTTTCAACTTTCGCTCGTCGGAGGCGGAGGGCTTCTCGTTGCTGCCTTGACGAGAGTTCATCAACCCTCGCCATCAACGAGCGACTGATCAGGAATTCTCGCTCCCCGTCATCCAGGTTCGCTTGGGGGCAGCAGCCATTTCCTTCGTCCGCCGGTCGATGCCACGGACAATCGAGACCCATCCGAACCCCACGAGGATCGGGACAGTCGCGATATGGGAAAGAATCAAGAGCCGGAACACGCCAACATTTGTCTGGCCAGCATCGGTCACGACATAGTCAACATCGCTACCGAATACCTGCGGATAGCCGGGCCCAACTTCTTCGAACGTCAGGCCTTGCAGTTTGATGAGATTGAAGCGAACCAGCGCCTCGGTCAGCACCGCAAACAACGTGCAGCAGAAAATCACGACGACCACCGCAGGGACCCGATAGACGATCTGAAAACAGAACCAGGCCCCGCCCATCAGGGCCAGAATGGCGGCCGCATCACCGAAGAACCGGTGGGCCAGGGCCATACCGGTGGGGCCTTTGGAGTTCACAGAGAACGTTCCTCCCGGCATGTAGCCGAACCACTCCGGGTTGAGTTCGTGGGCGAAGAACTGCCAGGCACCCGTTGCACTCACGCCAACCAACACAACAATGGAGAGCACGCCCAGAATGTCCACGCCGCGCTGATGACGAGGGAACGTGGCCCGGCCGATGTCACGGAACTCTCGGTATCTCCGCTTCATGTTGCGGACCGTAGCTCAGGTCCGCAACGAGCTCGGCTGAATTCGGCGTGCTCGAGATACGGGATCAACCTCGGCTCAGGCCATCGACAAAGGCCGCGAGCGCGATGTTCACTGCTTCAGGATCTTCCTGTTGTACCCAGTGCCCTGCACCTTCGATGATGGTCGTGCCTCGGTAGTCGTCACAGGCCATCGCGGCGAAATCGTAGGAGTCGACGCCCTCGACAAACTTGCGCACCATGTCGTGCTCGCCGCCGATAAAGGTTGCTGGCTGACCCAGATTTGGGTTCGGCATCGAACCGATTTGTTCTGCGTCGAAAGGTTGCGCTCGATATCGATTCAGCGGGCCGTTCCAACCGCCGGCGTGCATTGCGTCTCCGTAGACCGCCAAGTCATCGTCCGATGCCCATGACGGGAAGGGGTCCGGATCGATCAACCCTTCGAGCATCGTTGCCGTGTCGGGCTTGTCCCGGAGGAACTGATTTCCCGAAGCGTCGCCACATCCTGAGTAGTAGATCATCCGGATGCTGCGAAGAGAATCGGCTCCGAGTTCAGCTTCTGCCTCCTGAGGGCGATCGGTGAAGTACACCTGATAGAAGAACTTCCCCTGTTCGGTATAGGTCTCTCGCCAGCGGTCGAGCGTGTTGTCCGGACCGACCGGAAAGTACGGCACGCTGAGACCCGCAACTGCGCTCACCTTGTCGGGGTGAAGGCGAGCTGTGTTCCAGGCGATTGGGGCGCCCCAGTCGTGACCAAGGACGATGGCGGACCCATCTCCTAACTCATCGATCACCGCCGCAGCGTCGCCAGCAAGTTCTCGGAGCGAATACGCCGCGATCTCCGTGGGTTTGGAGGACCCGCCATATCCCCGAACGTCCATCGCCGCGACCTTGTAGCCACGTTCGGAGAAGAACTTCATTTGATGACGCCAGGAGTACCAGAGTTCAGGCCACCCGTGGATACAGAGCATGAGCGGTCCGTCACCCTGCACCGCAACGTTCAATGAAATGTCGCCGTTGGCGACCGTTACGAATTCAATGGCGTCATCAATCATTGGTTTCTCCTCGCGAGCCTCATCAGAACGTACCGCCTCGTTCCGCGCTGTCGCGACGGTCACAACGAGACGCTGTAACTATGCGCTGTGATCGTTGTGGGTCGCCGCCCCGTCGATAATGCCATCGCCGTCGTGATCCTCACCGTCGATGGCATCGAGAACTCCGCGGTCGATGGGCTCGCCTGCGGTATTCCGCCAATTGCTCGGACGGATCGGTACTTCGTCAGGGTCGAAGCCTGGCGTGGGGTTGACCACAATCGCGGTGACCATTCCGAACATGCCAGTCTCCCGTTCGACGTGGGTCAAGATGTGGCAGTGCCACACCCAGGTGCCGGCGTCGTCGGCCCTCATCAGCACGGTGTACCGCTCTCCTGGCGCGACGTTCAGGGTGTCGACGTAGTACGGCTGATCGAGTGGAATGCCGTCCTTGGCGTACACCAGCTGGGGAAACTGATGAAGGTGCATCGGGTGGGACTGCAGGCCCTCGTTGTAGTAGGTGATGCTGGCCCATTCACCCTGGTTCAGCACAAGCGGTTCCGTCGCCGGAAAACTCTTGCCATTCAGACTGAGGCCGATCGTGCCCGCATCATTCAAGATCATTGGCATGTCGACGGCCAGTTCGAGGTCCTCTGGAATAGTGACCCCGCTGATCGTCTTGCCGTATGGGATCGGATTCTCCCCAACCCGGAAGACGCCGAACATTCCGTTGACGACCGCCATCTGTCCGTGGTTGTGCGCGTGATACATCCCGATTGCATCGTCATCGACGACGAACTCGTATGTGAACGTTCCACCATTCGGTTCGATGAGGTCCTGGGTATAGGGGGCAACTCCATCCTGATCGTTCGGCGTGTGGACGCCGTGCCAGTGAATGTCGGTTCCGAGCGGCAGATTGTTCACCACCCGGACCTGGATCCTGTCACCTCGATCGAGGAGGAATTGTGGAGCCGGGACGACGCCGTTGTACGTCCACGCCTCCACGATCTTTCCAGGTTCAACTTCCCAGTCGACGATCTCGGCTGTGAGATCAAACACCTTCGTACCGTCGGCGAGCACCTCGGTTGGTTCGAGCACGGGATTGCCGAGTCCCTCGGTTGCAGCAGGGAACGACAACATCGTTTCCATCATCGCTGCGTCCATGGCAGCCCAGTCCATCTCGCCATCGCCTCCATGCCCACCGGCAACCGCCTGGCTCGTTCCAGATCCGCTCGCAGTGACGGTCAGCGTGGTGCTCATCCCTGATGCCTCATGGCCCGCGATGTCGCAGAACAACGTGTACTCCCCCGGTGGAAGATCCCCGAGGAACAATTCCACGGTTCCGCCGGAGCCGACATTGTTCGACACGATGCCCAACTCACGAACGGCGACGTTGTGAGCCATCGAACCACCGTTCGAGATGACCAATGTGATCTCACCAGAAGGAGCGACCAAATCGCCGGTGATCGAGAACTCTTGGACACTGAGGTTGAGCGTCGAGTCGATTGGCCCGTCCGACCCGTCGCTCAACGCCATTGCGCCGAGAACGAGACCGACGAACCCCAGCGTCGCAATGAGAAACGCTCCGAGGACGAACGTCAGGAACATTCGACCTTCATTCTCGGGCGCCGGATGCGAGTGCATCGGTACGGGTCGCTGCCCGTTGTGTTCGCGACCCTGCTGGGGGGTCGCCTCGATCGTGGTCATGTATTGCTCCATCGTTTGGGGGTACAGACTGTTCTCGCCGCGAATGCGGCATTGAGACAGGGACCTAGGTCCTCATCAGCCCGCGAACTTCGCTGCTGATCCCGACGTCGGTTCTGCGCCGGCGAGGGAACGGCCCGTGACCGCGATCGGCACGAGGCGCAGCCAATGCCATTCGTCGGCGGCAACGTAGGGATGAGGGTCGTTGGCCCAGGCCCGCTGAAGGGTGCTGGGGTCATGAATCGTGTGAAGATGGCCTCGAGCGAGCACGCTCCACCCCGAGCCCTCGTCGACGTCCGCGTCGTCAATTTGGAGACACACCATGTCTCCTCGTTCCGCCGCTTCGGACTTGCCGCCATCGAGGCTCCTGATGAAGAGCTCGCGATCATTCACAGAGAAATTGATCGGCACCACCGTCGGCCACCCGTGATCGACGTAGGCGACGCGCCCGACGCGAGCAGAGCGAAGGCGATCCCAGCATTCCGCGTCCGACAATTCGACCAAACGCCGGGGGACACCCACAGACCGGCCGGTCGAATCTCGCTCGGCTCCTTCGTCGAGAGAGGCTTCAACATCATGGCTCTTCGACGTCGGCACAACGAGCACCGAAACCCCGCCACGAATAGCCCGCTGCCCAAGTTCCGCTTCGTCAACGCGGTCTTGGGGAACGACCAGCGCAAGGGCCTCACGCGTTCGAGCAACCAGCACAGCAGGATCAAGCCCGTGTGATCGAAGTCGGTCGACACCAGCAGCCACTCCAAGCGACCGCAGTCGATCTCGAGCGGCGGTCGCCGCTTGCTGGCCGTCCTCTGTTGCGACGACGCGGACACCGAGCTCCAGACCCTTCGCCCACATCGCCGCAGTCGCCAAGATGTCTGCATTTGATGTCTCGTTCTCGTCCAGTTCAAGGACCAGCGGACCCGAAGGCAGGCGATTTCGTTGGTTGTCCCCGGCGATGTAGGTGGGATGTTCGCTCAAACGGGCGATAGCGAATCCTGAGCTGCCGGCACTCGCCACACACAGCGACCCAGGCTGCGAGCGCAGATGGTTGACCACGCTTTCGACAAAAGACGGCCCTTCGAGCACCACGGCCGGCCGAATGTCCGTTCCCAGGCTGGACGTCAGCGCATCGAGTCGATCTCGATCGGTCGGATGCTGTGTCAGAAGCTGCACGGGGGCACCGAACCACGCGGCAAGAACGCTCGCAGGGAGCAGCAAGTCGTGTTCATCTGTCTTGGTGCAAATCGGCACCGAGACAACACGTACGGGAGATGCGGGTGTCGACATGAAGAGATCCTTCTGAAGGGTGACGGGGACCTCCCCAGAGTCGACGACCGATGGTTCTTGGCGTAGGGGCTTAGGTCCTGTGCCTGCGTTTGGCTGGACAACAGACCCCTTGGTGATGCGCCTGGTGTGGCCGGTCGCTGTGCTGAGTAGTGACTTCGTGCTCTGATCACCAGC
>CALHCB010000158.1 GCA_937930695.1 uncultured Acidimicrobiales bacterium
TCGGCGTTGGCGAGGGCCGCCGATGTTGATGCTGTCGCCGAGAGCGAGCACGGCCATTCCGCCGAAGACCCGGATCCAGACTGGCGGGTTGGCTCGCTCCGCGCTGAGTGAGGCTTCTGAACTGGTGGCAGGCATGCAGGAACAACCTCGCACAGCGACCTGACAACTGCCTGACAACGCCCGGATTGCGCCTGACAAGCGACGTTTTCACTGGTGCGTCAGCGGTTTTGTTGGCTTGTCACCCGCTCGTCAGAGTCGGTCAGGAGCCTACGAGGCGCGTTCGTCAGCGTGAGATCCGTGAACGAAAGGACCTCACATGACCATCATTGAAGAAACCCAGACCATCGAATTTCACGATCCACTGCTCGACGCTTTCGAAGCCTCCACTGTGCCTCAACTTCCCGCCGAGCGCATCCAGCGGCGGATGGGCGTGGCTACCGCAGCAATCGCCGTTGCCATCGCACTCGCTCTTGGAATGTTTTTCGTTGAACTCCTTGAGCCTGGCAGGACAACCGCCGAGCTTCCGATCGTGTCGCAGGCCGAGCAGGTGCCGTCTGGTTCTTCATTCGATGCCCCGCTCCAGGGCCGCTCGGGCTACACCGACCAAGTGCCTTCGGGCTCACCCTTCGACCGCCCACTCCAGCCCGGCCCGGTCACAGCCGCGGAGTGACGCGATCGCGCCGACGTGCCTCATATGGCCACCGTGAGACCGCTGGCCTTTCGAGGCACTAAGGCGCTCGCTAGTGAACCTTGTGCGGACCTCGCGATTGGAGCGCTCCGGGCCACTCGAGGTGCGCCAGTCCCACGGGAGGTCCCAGTTGCATCCCGCTCTTCGGCGCTGGGCGGCGCTTACATCGTGGCGAAGTTGTCGAGCTTGAAGTAGTCGGACTTGAAGATGATCTCGACGGAGCCGGACATCTTCGCAGCGAGCTGGGTGTCGGACTGGCTCTTCGCCGGAGGAGACGCTGATCTTCCACTTCCGGGCCGTTTTGATGTTCGAGAGCCCGCCGCCGAAGATCTTGCCTGAACATTCTTCTGGCGCATCCGCCAACCTTGCGAGTTCGGTCCTCTCGCCATTCACCTCACCGCCGCTGATCTGGGTCACTTCCTGGTGCAGCCCAGGAACGGGAACCCGTCCAAGTGTCACGCGCCCCCCGGGACTTGAACCCGGAACCTGCGGATTAAGAGTTGATGGCGGTGAGCACGTCTTTCTTGGCTGCGCTTGCTGCCGGGAAGAGTGCTGCTGCCACGCCGGCGAGAGCGGCCACCAAGATGCCGAACACAATCGTTTCGTACGGGAAGGCGAACGTTCCGATGATGTCGTCCGGGATGGCGGACACGGCGGCGTAGGCGAAGACGACGCCCACCACGATGCCGAGGAAGGCTCCGAAGAGACAGACGATCACGGCTTCCCAACGGATCATGGATCGCAGCTGCTGCCGAGTCGTGCCGATGGCCCGAAGAAGTCCGATCTCTCGGGTGCGCTCCACCACCGAGAGCACGATCGTGTTGACCACACCGAGGAAGGCGACGAAGAGGGCGAAGCTCAGCATGAAGTTGATGAGCGTGATGAGGCCGTCGACCTGACCCTCTTGGTCGGCCCGGAACTCCTCGTTGTCTTGGGCTTCAACTGAGCTGTAGCCGGATGCGATCTCGGTGACCGCAGCCTTCACTTCAGCAGCATCTGCGCGCTCAGCAACCGAGGCTCCGACGAATCCATCGTCGATGTTTTCGTGGTGGAGGTCATACAGCTGGTTGTCGATCAGATACGGCGAGTTCAAGACGGAGTTGTCCTCGAAGATGCCGACGATCCGTAGCTCCTCGATCTCTGAGTCGACGAACTCGACGGGCACGGTGTCACCCACGCCAACGCCTCGCTCGTCCGCTTCCTCTCGGAAGATGAGGACGCCATCGGTGCCCAGGCCGGTTGGGGAACCCTCGGTCACGTCGAAGTTCACGAGCGATGTTCCCGTGTCAGAGTCGAACGAGCTCAGATCTTTCACATCTTCACCAACTCGAACCTCATTGAATCGGAACGAGCTGACCACGCCGATGCCATCGACGCCTCGAACCTCTTGGGCCAGTTCTGGCGAGAAGTTCGAGCCGGTCTCGATGTCGTAGATGAAGAGGTCAGCCTGCACTCCTGCGTCGAGCGAATCGGAGAACGATGCCTTGATCGATTCGCCGACTGTTCCGACAGTGCTGATCAGGGCGATGCCGATCGTGAGCGCCGTGGCGGTTGCGGCTGTTCGCTGCGGGCTTCGTGCCGCATTGCGAGTCGCCATGCGTCCCTCGAGGCTGGCCCCGGATCCGCCGAGCCCGACAGGCTTGCCGCCGCGGGAATTGGTGGCGATGATCGAGAGTCCGACGATCACGGCGACCACCGAAACGATCATCTTCGGGACGAACGTGATGATCGAGAGCACGCCGCTCGGCGCACCATCGCCGATGCTGAACGTCAGCACGATGAGCAGTAGGCCGAGTCCGAGAAGGGCTCCGCCCAGCACTGCTGGCTTGCCAAGCACACTCACGATCGGACCTGCGAACAGCACGCTGAGCAACGCCACGCCGACGAACATGAAGATCGCTCCGACGGCAAGTGCGGTGAGCACACCGCTGACGCTGCCGGACCCGAAGAGGCCGATGCCGAGAAGGATGAGACCGATCGCCAAGATGACGGCACCGCCGATGACTCGGCGGCGGGTCGACTGCTCGGTCGGTCCCTCATTGCGAATGGCCGCGATCGGGCTCACCCGGCTGGCCGAGATGGCTGGTCCGAGGGCAGACAACACGGTCGCCCCGATGCCAACGATGAGGCTCACGATGATGGTGGTCGTCGTGAGCACGGTTCCGGTCTCGGGAAATCCGCCCGCGGCCTGGAAGCCGGCCTTGATCAGTCCGGCAACTCCGACGCCACCGAGGATGCCGAGGATGGAACCGATCACGCCGACGAGGAACGCCTCGATGACGATCGACCACCGAATCTGAGAGCCGGTGGCTCCGACTGCTCGGAGCATGCCGATCTCGGTCATGCGTTGGTTCACCAGAATGGCGAATGTGTTGTAGATGATGAAGAGACTGACAAAGAGTGCGATGCCAGCGAAGGCCAGCAGTACGTTGCGGAAGATCCCGATGAAGCTGTTGAACCCTTCGAGATCGTTCTCGATCAGGGTCTGTTGGTCGATGACTTCTGCCCCTTCGGGGAGAATCTCGGCCACTGCGGCGATCATGTCGTCGGCGTCGGTCCCACCAGCGGCCCCCAACTCGATGGTGTCGACGAGGCCTTCCTTGTCATAGAGAGTCTGCGCCGTCTCGAAGTCGAACATGACGAACGCGGCGCCACCGGTCACGGGGAACTCGACGGTGCCAGCCAACTCGAACGTGCGGTTGCCATCCGGAGTGATGAACTCGATGTCGTCGCCAACGGATGCACCGACCAGTTCGGCGTAGTCGACGTCGAGGGCAACCTGATCAATGCCCATTGGGGCGGTACCGGCTGCGAGTGAGATCTGATCCTCAGCATCGGACGACTCAGCGCGCTCGATGTCGGCTTCCGAGAGCGAGAAGGTGATGATCGGCGGACCGTTCGGCTTTACCTCTTCTCCCTCGGCGTTCAAGGCAATGAACGGCGTGAATTGATCAGCGAGCGCCACGCTCGGCGACACTCGACCGGTCTCGGGAAGCGCTTCAATGTCGGCGACGATGGTGTCGGACAAGGTGCGCTCGTCATCACCGAACTCGAGTTCGGCGACCTGGACTCGGGCGTCGGTTTCCGACCCGGCGTTCTCGAAGATGCCGGTGAATGTGTCGGACAAGCTGTCGGCCAGGATGAAGCTGCCAGAGACGAAAGCGACACCGGCGGTGATGGCGACTGCGGTGAGGAGCAACCGCAGAATGTTGGCTCGAATGTTGCGGGCAGAGAGTTTAAGAAGCGTCATGATCGTGGTCCCTCGGGTCTCGTCACTCAGTCTTGGAGGTTGCGGATGGCGTTGTAGACGGTGTCGGTTGTGGGGTTGGGGATTTCTTGGGTGATTTGGCCGTCGGTGAGGAGGAGGGCGTGGTCGGTGTAGCTGGCGGAGATTGGGTCGTGGGTGACCATGAC
>CALHCB010000159.1 GCA_937930695.1 uncultured Acidimicrobiales bacterium
GCGGCTTTGGCGAGGTCACGGGAGAGGTGTTGGCTAAAAGACAGTTTGTCATCTTCCGCCAAGAGGGAGGTTGCCTCCTCGGAGGAGATCACCATGTCGTCGTCGTCGATCCCGTCATCGTCATCATCCTCGGGGTCGTTCGGCCCGTCGCACTGGAGGGAGAGAGACATGAGATTCATCTCCTCCTCGCCGTCCTTGTCGACGTCGATCTCGGCCTTCTTCGCTCCGGCAAAGAAGCACAGGTCAACATCACCGAACGAACCGGCGCAGACGGCAGCGTCTGTCTGCTGGCGGTCAAGCGATATCTCCCGCGAGTCGCGGCGCACAAGGGCCATCTCGAAGCCCTCGGGGTGGAGCGAGCCTCCACCTTTCGCAACGACGTGGCGTATCGAGAGGGAAGACAATTCCGACGATCTCGCGAACGGCGTGCGGTCGAGCGAATGTCGACCTACGGCAAGCGGCTTCTCCAAGATCGCTGGACCGGACATGAACACGATGTCATGACCCAATTGTGGAACGCCGGTCTGAAGGTGCCGTACCCCGTGTCGTACTTCGAAGATCGCTACACCTTGGAATATCTTGGTGACCGAACCGGAGCGGCTCCCCAGCTCGCGGGCGCCCGCATCGATCGAAGCGACATGCCAGACGTCTTCGAGATGCTGCTCGACGGGCTCACGACAATGACGCTTGCAGGCTTCGCCCATGGCGATTTGTCGGCCTACAACATCCTGTGGTGGCAAGGCGAGCTCTGGTTCATCGATTTCCCGCAAGCCATCGACATCGCGGCCAACCCGCAAGGCCTCAACTTCCTACACCGCGATGTGGTGAACATTTGCGGCTGGTTCTCCGGGCGCGGCGTGTCGGTGGATCCCGAAGAAGTCTTTGCCGACCTGCTCGGTCGTCTCTGATCTGACTTGCTAGAACTCGATGATCGAGCGGCCAAGCACCTTGCCATCTTCGAGGAGCTTGGTCGCCTCATTGATCTCATCGATCCCAATACGCGAGGTCACCAAAGAATCAAGATCGAGATCACCGTTCTTGAACCATTCGATGAACATCGGAATATCGACTTCCGGCACTGCGGTTCCGCCGATGGTTCCCACGATCTGCTTCTCGTTCATCAGCATCTCGAGAGCCGGAAGCTCGAACGTGCCCTGCGGAACGCCGACCATGACGGTCGTACCTCCGCCGTGGACGGCGTTGCGACTGTTCCGAGTCGCGGCAAAAGCCTGGGCGAACGATTGAGGCTTTGCCACGACGTCGAACGCGAAGTCTGCACCCGCGATCGGTGACCCCCTGAAGCCGTGAGCATCAGCGGGCCCCGGTGTCATCTGGCGAACCGCCTCGATCGGGTCGACTTCTGCTGCATTCACGGTGTGGGTTGCCCCGAACCTTGTGGCAAGGGCCAGCTTCTCGTTGTCCAAGTCAACGGCAATGATCGGACTCGCACCCGCCATACGCGCAGCTGCGACGGCGTTGAGTCCGACTCCGCCGACACCCCAGATCGCCACGCTCTGGCCTGGCTGTACGTTGGCGGCTCGCAGGACGGCGCCTGCTCCGGTGAGCACGGCACATCCGACTGGCGCCGTGACATCCATTGGTGTGTCAGCGGGAACCGGGATCACGTATTGGTCATCGCAGATCGTGTGGGTCGACCAGGTGAAGATGTTGGACGACATCGCGCTCCCACCGTCGGAGAGCTGCACGCCTGCGACAGAAGGCATGCGATCCGTCGTTCGAAGATCTCGGGGCTGGAACGTGAGCAGGACCTTGTCCCCTGCCTTGACGTGTGTCACCGCTTCGCCGACTGCGAGCACCTCGCCAGTCGCCTCATGGCCGAGCACGACGTCGCTGCGTCGTGCACCGTGAATGGTGTGCAGCTGCGAATGGCAGATTCCGCTCGCGAACTCTTTGATGACCACCTCATGGCCGAGCGGGTCCGGGATCTCGACCTCCTCGACTCGCATTGGGCCGGGATCTTTCGGGAGAACGACGACTCGCGCTGGGGTGACCATCCCTGTTGACTATCACTCTCGGGCTTCCCCATTCCAGCTGTGCAGACCTGACCAGATTGCGAAGTAGGTTGAGCGGGTGAAGGCGATCCTCAGAATCTGGCCGTGGGTGCGGCCCTATCGACGCTACGTCTTCCTCTCGATTATCGGCACGCTTGTCTCGGTGGGCATCAACTTGCTCATCCCGCTCCAGACGTCTCGCGTGATCGACGAAGGGATCGTTGAGAACGACCCGGCCCTCGTACGCGATGTTGCACTCACCATGGTCTTTCTGATCGTGGCGGGAATGGTCATGTCTGCGTTCGCCAGCGCCATGGCGGTACGGATGGCGTTCAACGCGATCACTGATCTTCGGCGCGATCTTTACGACACGACCCAGAGCTTCTCGTTCGGCAACCTCGACCGACTCTCCTCAGGTGAGGTGCTGACTCGGCTCACGAGCGACATGCAGAAGGTGCTCCAGGTACTCACCATGGGGCTGTCACTGCTGGCGCAGACTCCGATCATGTTCGTCGGGGCGCTCGTCGCCATCCTCGCGATCGATGCCTCGCTCACCGTGATCGTGTTGTTCATGGTGCCGGTGATCGGCGTTGTGGTCTGGTACGTCCTCGGTCGGTCCGGCGTGCTCTATGACGCGGTGCAAAGCCGACTGGATCGACTCAATACGGTGCTCCAGGAGAACATTCAAGGCACCGAAGTGGTCAAGGCCTTTGTTCGGCAAGATCATCAGACCGAACGGTTCGACACGGTCGCCGACGACTTGGCCGATCAGGCGATCACCGTGAACCAATTGGTCGCCTCGCTCTTCCCGACGCTGATCGCGATTTCGAGCTTCGGCGTTGCAGCAGTCCTCTGGCTCGGCGGCAACAACGTCATCGACGGGACGTTGAGCGACGGCAATCTTGTCGCCTTCATCAGCTACATGGCCATGGTCGCCATGCCCATGATGATGTTCGCGTTCATCCAGCCCGTGCTCTCAGCTGCCGGCGCTTCGATGAGCCGGATCGATGAAGTGCTCTCTCAAGTGCCGGACGTCGCAGATGCCATCGATGGCATCGATCTCGGCGCCAGCTCGAGCGATCCCGGAGCGATCAGCTTCGAAGGGGTGTGCTTTCGCTACGAATCAGCCGACTCCTCCCAGGCGCTCGAACCTGCCCTGCAGGACATCAATCTGGAGATTCCGTCGGGGTCGACCATCGCGATTCTCGGCGCAACCGGCTCAGGAAAATCAACGCTGGTGAACTTGATCCCTCGCCTCTATGACGCAACGACTGGCACCGTTCGGGTAGGTGGTATCGATGTAAAGGAGCTCTCCAAGAGCAGCCTTCGCCGCCAGATTGGAATCGCGCTCCAGTCACCTCAGCTCTTCAGCGGTTCGGTGATGGACAACCTTCGTTATGGCCGCCCAGAAGCCACAGACGAGGAAGTCGTGGCAGCCGCCAAAATCGCTCAGGCCCACGAGTTCATCACGGCGCTTCCCCAGCAGTACAACGCGCCGATCGAACAGGGGGGAGCCAACCTCTCCGGCGGCCAACGTCAGCGGATGTCGATTGCCAGAACGCTCGTGATCGATCCAACCATTCTGATTCTCGACGACTCGACCAGCGCCCTGGACCTGGAGACAGAGGCCAAGCTCCAGGACGCGCTGACGGTGTTTGAGGGGCGAACGATCGTCTTGGTTGCCCAGCGCATCAGCACCGCTCTCGGAGCAGACGAGATCGTTGTGCTCGAAGACGGCCGAATTGCAGCCTGCGGAACGCACGAACAATTGCTCGAAGCGAGCGAGCTCTACCAGGAGATCTACCGCTCCCAGCTCGGATCGGCTGTCGGATGACGGCTGTTCGACGCGGTTACACGCCCCAAACCGGAGCTCTCAGTCAGGGATTGCAGCGCGACGAGAGCAGCGGGGCAACGTTTCGGCGATTGCTCGGCTATCTCGGCCCCTACCGTTATCGGCTGATCCTCTCTGGGTTTCTGATCATCGCCGGCTCGCTCCTTGCGCTCGTCGCTCCGTGGTTACAAGGCGTCGCGATCGACGACTTCATCGCCACTCGTGACCGGTCGGGACTCCAGACCATCGTTGTCATCTTGGTCGCGTGCTACTTCGGCGCATGGGTGACCGGCGTTGTCTACGGGCGGATCATCGCCGCAACAGCTCAACGGGTGATGGCAACGCTGCGACGCGAGCTTTTTGCCCGACTCCAAACCTTGTCGGTCCGTTTCTATGACCGCAATCGAACTGGCGACCTGATGAGCCGGGTGACAAACGATGTCGATGCCGTTGATCAGCTACTGAGCCAGAACCTGCTCCAGATCGTGACATCGCTGGTGCAGATTTCCAGCCTGCTGATCATCATGACCGTGCTCGATTGGCGTCTCACCCTGGCCTCGCTCATCCCCGTTCCGCTCGTTCTCACGCTCGTCGGCCGGATTGGCAAGATGTCACGACCGGCTTTCGGCGCCTATCAACGCAATATTGGTGGCCTCAATGCCATGGCACAGGAGCGATTGAGCGGCCAACGAGCGGTGATCTCACTCGACCGTCAGACTGAGGCCCGCCGCGAGTTCGCTGCGTCCAACGAACGAATCCGGGCCTCGGGCATCAAAGCGCAAACCCTGACCGTGTTGATGATGCCGATCATGTTCGGCCTCGGAAACCTCAGCGCGGTCGCGGTCGTGGGGGTCGGCGCGTGGCTCGCAGTGAGCGGGGACGGCAATGGCGTGACCGTTGGGCTCATCGCTGCGTTCGTCACCTATTCGAGTCGGCTTGGCCAGCCGTTGGGCCGGATCGCCAACACCGTCACATCGGTCTTCGCTGCACTCGCAGGAGCCAATCGAGTCTTCGATCTTCTGGACGCCGAGCCGGACCTCGTCGACGAGATCGATGCTCCCCTGCTTCCCATCGTTGACGGACGAGTGGTCTTCGATGACGTGACCTTCTCCTACGTCGAAGGCGAACCAGTTCTCTCCAACGTGAGCTTCGTCGCCGAACCGGGACAAATGATCGGGCTCGTCGGACCGACAGGGGCAGGAAAGTCCACGTTGATCAACGTCCTCAACCGGTTCTACGACATCGATTCCGGATCCGTCACCATTGATGGGCATGATCTGCGCGATGTACAGCAAGATTCGCTCCGAGAGCAGCTCGGCATCGTCTTGCAGCACACCTTTCTCTTCACCGACACCGTGCGCGAGAACATTCGCTTCGGCCGCCTCGAAGCAACTGACCAGGAGGTTGAGGACGCCGCCTATCTCGCGTACGCCGATCGCTTCATCCGAGCGCTTCCCGAGGGGTATGACACCGTTGTGTCCGAGGGAGGAAACAACCTGTCGTTGGGACAGCGCCAGCTGCTGGCGATCGCCCGCGCCGCCCTCGCCAATCCTCGATTGCTCGTGCTCGACGAGGCCACGAGTTCGGTCGACACCCGAACCGAGCGCGACATTCAGATCGCGCTGCTTCGGCTCATGGAGAATCGCACGAGTTTCGTGATTGCCCATCGGCTGTCGACCGTGCGAGATGCTGACCTCATTCTGGTCCTCCAGGATGGGCGGATCACCGAGCGAGGGACGCACGACGAACTGCTCGAACAGCACGGCTTCTACCACCAGCTCTACATGACTCAGTTCCGCGGTCGCGGCGAGAGCTTGTAGGCCCGGCGGGCGGTCCCTGCAAACAAGTTGGCTCGATCCGTCGCCGCATCGCTTGCCGTCAGTTTCTTGAAGGCATTCCACAGCACGACGTAGCTCGTCGTCTCGCCATCCACTGGATAATTCGACTCGAACATCGAACGCTCAGGGCCAAATGTGTCGATACAGAAGCGGAGCATGTCTCCCCAGACATCCAGAACTTCTTCAGAACCTGGTGGACGATCGCGCTTTTCCCAGCCCACGCCATAGCGGCTCATGCCGATGCCACCGACTTTGATCATCACATTGTTGAAGGTCGCGAGCTCGACGAGGTCTTGCTTCAGGCCATCGAGCACCTGTTCTCGTTTGCCCGCGTACTCCCCCAGTCCGAGCGGCCCGCCGATGTGGTTGAGAATGATTGTGAGCTCCGGCACGTTTTCGGCGAGATCGATGACGTCACCGATTTGGTAGTGGTACTGCCAAGCCTCGTAACTCAATCCAGCGGCGGCTAGCGCTCGGGCGCCCTCCCGGAAATCATCTCGCCGGTACAGCTGAGGAGGCGGCTCAGAGCGAGCGGTCTGCACCACGTCGGGGCTCGCCCATGCGCCACTGTGGCGAATGCCCCGGAATCGTCCCCCGGCGGCAGCAACATGCGCGTCGAGCACCTCGGTGACAGCCGTGCCGAGCGTGAGGTCAGCCCGGCTTACGATGGCACTGATCGGAGGACCGGGAGTTCGATCACTCTCGTCAGCTCGACCTGCGATGTAGCGCGTCTCGCCCACTGGCCGGAGATGTTCGGGTCCTTCGGTGAGGTAGCTGGCTCCGCAGTCGATGAAGACCGTCTCCACCACGTTGTGGCCAGACCCGGTGTCGATTCGCAGATCGTCGAGCTCGTAGCGGCCGTACTTCGTCTCGGTGTCCCACATGTGATGGTGGGGATCGACAATTTCGATCTCCGGCTCCACCGCTTCTTCCATCGTGAGATCTAGCCACCGTCGGTTCATCATGGCGCTATCTTGCCGCTCAGATGACGGTCGTGCTCGGAGCGCTTGCCGCGGTCTTGTTCGGCGTCGGTGACTTCGTTGCCGGATTCGGCGGCCGACGGGACGACAAGGTGTCCAGTCCCGCCACGATTGCGCTCACTGCTTCCATCGTCGGCGCTGTGCTGAGCTTTGGCTACAACGCCCTCGTTGCCGGAGACCGTCTCGTCGGATCTGACCTCGGCTGGTCGCTGGCCGCAGGGCTCGTCATGTCGGCAGCTCGACCCCTCTTGTACCGAGGTATGGCCCGAGAGTCGATTGTCGTATTCGCCCCAGTCTTTGCGCTCGGGGCCCTCGTGGTTCCCGCGCTCCTCGGTGCCCTCGTCGGTCAGAGTCTGGTTCCCATCGAGATCGTGGGCGTCCTGCTGGCTATTCCTGCTGTCGTGTTGGTGGCCAGTGATCGACGACTTCCGACAATGGCGGAACTGCGAGGCTCCTCTGCGGTTCGCCAGGGATCGCTCGTTGGCTCCCTCGTTGGCCTTGCGGGTCTCTTTCTGTCGTTCGTGTCCGAGGACGCGGGTGTTGCTCCGGCCATCGCCATCACTGCGACCGGTGTTGTCGTGATTCCGCTGATCGGCCGGCTGCTTGGGTTGCCGTTCGCACCGAACCGCACCACAACCATCTTCGGTGTCGCGGTCGGCCTCACGAGCGTTACGGCGTTCGTACTTGCAGCCCTCGCCTACCAGCGAGGGTCCGCTGCGGTTGGGTCGGCGCTGATTGGCATGTCACCCGGCATCACGATTGCTCTTGCCTGGAAGATTCTCGGCGAGAAGATCTGGCCGGTGCAGCTCGCCGGCGGCGCGCTCGGCGTCGGAGCGATCGTGCTCTTCGCACTCGCTTGAACCACCGCTGGGTACGACACCACTCGACGGTGCGCCAGCACGCTTGTACGTTCATTTCCTATGGGGATACGTAGGGCGTTGTTGGGCTTCGTTGTGATGATCGGTGTGCTCACCGGCTTGCCGACATCAGCGGAAGCTCGCAGGGGATTCACCGAGACCGACTGCGAGGGAATGTCGGACAGCGTGTTCCGTCTCTACACCGCTGCCCTCGGGCGCCCGGCGGAGCAGGGCGGCTTTGACTTCTGGCTCGGTGAGTACGAGGAGGCCCGCTACAGCCTTGTCAGCGCCGCTGACTTCTTCGTCAACTCACCCGAATTCAAGGCCAGCTACGGAGCCCTCGAAAACCGAGGGTTCGTTGAGCGGCTGTACCAGAACGTGCTCGGCCGGCCCGGTGAAAAGGGAGGCGTCGACTTCTGGACGGGCGAGTTGGACTCAGGCGCTCGCTCCCGAGCCCTTGTCCTGCTCGACTTCTCAGAGTCACCCGAGAACGTCGGCCGCACCGCAACTCAGATCCCTTCACTCGGCTACTTCAACCGAGGGGTCGATGGGCCTTGGTCGTGTGCTTCTCAGCCTGCCGACAACACGTGTGCGGTGGAGTCAGGGTTCATCGGCAACACCTACGACGTGACCGTTCGTATTCCCACCGACTTGGGGAGAGAACATGCCAAGGTGACCTTCGACGTCTTTCAAAACGGGACTCGTCTTGGTTCGCTCAGTCAAACCATCGACTTCGCTCCTCCGGGCGACAGAGTTCGCCAAGCCGCCAACATTGGCTCGGCAATCACCGAGGGTGTCCCCAACAACGAGTTGACATGTGCCATCACCGAGGTGAGCGGCATTACTCGAAGCTTCGGAGGCAGCCCAACATTCGCACCGCTTGATTCTGCGGCTTGCTCACCGGGCGTCCGAGAGACGTTGTTCGGGAGCCTTCAGATCGAAACGTCAGCAACGAACGTTCTCACCGTCCCCGGCGACATTCGAATGACGCTTGCCATTCGAGTTGACGGATTCCGTGTCGACACCACGTCAGATCTCGAGCGCGACGTACCGCCGGGAGCGGTGTCGTCCGGTGTTGCGGCAGTGCCCGGCTACCTCGTTCCCCAGGGCATCGATGGACGACGCGTCACCTGCGAAGTACTCCAGGTCTATTGGGTCGAATCTGACTAACGACCACGGCACCTTCGGTTCAACGCGGTTCAACCAAGCTTGTCGATCCGTTCCGCGTCCCACCCGAGTTCGGTCAACACATCGTTGGTGTCTTGGCCCGGGCGTGGCGCGTGTCGCCGCAAACGCGTCGGCGTTGTCTCGTAAGTGATCGCGTCTTTGACCGCTCGGTACTTGCCCTCGGTTGGGTGTTCGAGCACCGGCATGAGACCAACCGCTTCGATGTGTTCGTCATCGGCGAGATCCGCGAGATCCAAGACTGGATTGCCTGGGATTGAGTTTGCGTTGCAAAACGCCATCCACTCATCCACCGTGTAATTGGGAGCGACATCGACGATGATTCCGTACAAGGACTCAGAGTTGGCGATCCGTGCCGGGTGGGTCGCAAATCGTTCGTCTTTGAGGAACTCCGGCTTGCCGATGAAGTCGAAGAACGCGACCCAATTCGGTGTGGTGTACGGAAGGATGGCGGCGTAGCCGTCCTTGCAGCGGTAGGGCTTGCGATTGGGGTTCAGCACTCGGATGTAGCCGACATCTCCCTCTGGTGGCTCGAAGATGGCGCCGCCATGGTGTTCCACCAAGTTGAACGCGGCAATCGTTTCGAACATCGGCACCTCGATGGCCTGGCCGGTACCACCTCGTTCGCGATGGATGATCGCCGCCATCACGGCCTGGACGATGTGGAGCGAGCACACCTTGTCGGCAAGAACGGCGGGCGCATACTGCGGCTCACCGGTGATTCTGGCTTGCAGACCAGCAAGGCCGGAGACCGCTTGGATCGCATCGTCATACGCAGCCCGATCGGCATACGGGCCCGTCGAGCCGTACCCGTTGGCCACACAGTGAATGAGATTCGGGTGACGGGCCCGCAAGGTCTCGGCATCGAGTCCGAGACGAGCCAGAGCGGCCGCTCGCATGTTCGACACGAAAACGTCTGCGCTTGCCACGAGATCAGCCATGGCTGCGGCGCCCTCCGCACTCTTCAGATCGAGGCTGATGCTCCGCTTGTTGCGATGGGCGTTGAGTGCGATGGGGTTCATGCTCGGGCTGCGCTTTGGCGGGCTGTCCAGAAACGCTTCGCCGCCCGGAGCCTCGACCCTGATCACGTCGGCCCCGTGGTCCGCAAGCATGCGCGTGGAGAGCGGACCCATCAGGATCGTCGTGAGGTCAACAACACGAATGCCATCGAGAGCGCCGGGGCTTGTCAGTTCCGTAGTCACATCAGAACTCTAGAGCGCCCATCTATTTGGGCGTGAGCTGGAATGTTGGCTGCGCTGCCTGCTCGCCCTTTGGAGGTCAGCTCAGCTGGCGGATGTCTTCGAGATAAAGGGCTCGAACTGCGAGCACATTGCGAACATCATCGGCTGCATCAGCGAAGAACTCGTCGCGGTAGGTGGTGTCGGTGATGAGCGAAACGGCGAACTGCAATGCCGAAAATCCGGCGATGAAGCCGGACACGGCGAGCAGTTCCCACGTAAGGGCGACCGGCGAACCAAAGATCTGCGCCTCGTACACCACGCTCGCCTGAAAACTCGCCTCGGTCAGTTCAGTCCACTGGATGATCGTTTCGCGACGAACGGTGAACAGACCGAAGATCACATAGAAGATGCCGATGACCAGGGCGACGAGCACAACCTGCACGGCTTGCCGCATGAACAACAAGACACCGATGTTCAAACGATCGACTCTGCGTAGTGGCTCGATAAGTGGAGGTTCGACGAGCGACGAGCGCTCACTGGAGTTGATCGGCGCGTCACAACGTGCCGCGACGGCACACACCTCGGTCCAGCTCGCAAACCCCGCCAACGATGCAGTTTCGGTCGGAATCCTCAACGCGAGAAAGACGAACGAGATGAAGGCGACGAATCCAACGGAGACTCCATAGAACGCCGGCGTGAAGTCGTGGGCGACCTGCCACATCTCAGCGTTGAGAAACAAGAAGGTGGCGAACAGCAACAGCAAAGGGAGGGATCGCATCATCAGCCGACCGAGTCCGCCAACTTCGCGAGCAATGTGGCCAGCTCCAGATCGCAGCATCGGGATCATCCCGAAGCTCACGACGAAGTAGGTCACGATGAGAATGACCACGTTCAAACCAACGAGCAACAAAAAGCCGGAGGTTCGATCTCTCCCGAAAAGCAGAGGCAAGACGGCCGGGCCGAAAATGAACAATGCAACCTCAAGGATCCCGATGTCGTCCGGACGGGCCAACCGCTGACGACCGCGCAGTGTGTTGACCACGACAACCGCGCCGGCAAGCAACGCGAGGGCCAGGAGGAAGACACCGAACTGCTGCCAGCCCTTGAAGCGATCGCCAAAGCTGGCGCTCGCCTCGAGCAGAAACACCACGCTCAGGAACGGAGTGGCACGGGTGAGCACGTCAGTAGATGCCGAGTAGTCATCGATCGCGTGGGGAAGTCCCTGGCGGATGAACCACGTTTCCACCGCCGCGAGCTGATCGGCCACCTCAGCACGGTCGTGCCCCTCGGAGCGAGCGGGCCGGTTCACCATGGGTGCGGGCTGCCATCCCAATTCATGAACGTGCCAGTATCGGAAAGTGACAGCTCATCGAGTGTCCCGACGATCGAGGCCGCTGACTCTTCAGGGCTCAACGTCGCGGACGGGCCGCCCATATCGGTGGCCACCCAACCGGGATGCATCGCGACCACGGCGATTCCTTCGGGCTTCAGTGCAGCTGCAGTTTTGACGGACAGCATGTTGAACGCAGCCTTCGATATGCAATAGGCCGTGTCGTTGCCGAGTTCTGCCGCGACATCCATCGATCCCAGCTGCGAACTGATGTTGAGCACCACAGGGTCGATTCCCGCGGCCAACAACGGACGCAGCTCTCGCATCAAGATCATCGGTGCGCTGACGTTGATCCTCACCACGCTCTCGACAGTGGCAGCGTCGAGATCGAACGGACCACGCTCATCAGGATTGGCACCGAACGCTCGGGCATCTACCCCTGCGCAGTTGATCAAGACGTCGAGCCCATCGAGCCGAGCGTCGAGGGCCTCGGCGCCTGCGATGATGCTCTCCTCATCTCCCAATTCCATCTGCACGACACCCGCTGGCTCCAGAGCAAGCAGCCTCCTCGGGTCGGCCTCTCGTGCCGATCCCCAGACCTCATCGCCGCGTTCCACAAGCGTTCGTACGAGAAGATTTCCCAGCCCACGATTCGCCCCGGTCACAAAGACTCTTCTTGCCATCCGGTGACCCTAGATTCTCCGACCACGAAGAACTCGTTTTGATGCCGAGGAGTCGGCGCTGACCCTGAGCCGACTCAGGGTCGGTTCAGGGTTCGCTCAGGGTCATCACTGATACCCGCGAGCTGCAGCCGATGTGACACTGATGGCATGCAGAACTCGTCGTTCGCCACCCAACCCGCCAGCTCCAGATTCCATCGACTCGGTGGTCCAATTGGAGGAGTTGCTTCCGGACTTGGCCGCACCATCGGGGTCGATACCGGCATCGTTCGCTTTGGCTTGGCCGCTGCGGTCGTCTTCTTCGGCCCGACGGTTGTCGCGCTCTACGTCGCGCTGTGGCTCATCATGCCCATTGATGAGTCGGTACCGATTGAGCAGCGTCCGGATGCGCCGCCGATCAGCTTGCTCATCATCCTGGCGTTGATCTTCGGCCTCGGCTTCCTCTTCGACATGGTGCTCGGTGTGGCTTCGCTGTTCACCTCCGTCATCCCCGTGACATGGATCCTGTTCGGCGCAGTCGCCCTCTTCCTGATCTGGAAGAAGAAGTCCTAGCTCCGAGCGATCGCTCGCCCCTCCCGCTGCGGTTCTTCTCGGTCGCACTCCCCGATCGAGGAGAACCGCATTGCGGCGCCGAGCTGCGAGAGTGTCGGGATGCGTTCGTTCCTCATCGATACCGATACCGCCTCCGACGATGCGGTCGCCATGATCATGGCGCTCCGGGACCCCGAAATCGACGTCCTCGCATTCACCGTCGTCGCGGGCAACGTGCCGCTGGAACAAGCGGTGCAAAACGCCTTGTACACCGTCGAGCTTTGCCAGGCCGATGTTCCGGTGTACGCCGGTTCACCTGCACCCATGTTGCGCGAACTCGGAACGGCCGAGAACGTCCACGGGCAAGACGGTCTCGGCGACATCGGCCTCGATCTCTCAGGTCGCACGCCCGCCGAGGGCTGGGCTCCCAAGGTATTGATCGACACCATTCGAGCTCATCCGGGCGAGATCACACTCGTGGCGCTCGGACCACTGACGAACCTGGCCATCGCCTTGCTCTGGGATCCAGAGATCGCCACGATGCTCGATCGTTGCGTGATCATGGGCGGAACTGGCCTCAACGGACCAGGCAACGTCTCTGCGAACGCCGAATTCAACTTCTGGGTCGACCCCGAGGCCGTGCGAGTGGTGTTGCGATCAGGAATGCCCCTCGAGTTTGTTGGATGGGACGTCTCCATCGAGTCCGCCGTTGTGACGCCCGAGCGTCACGCTGCCATTCGGGCCATCGACACGAAGTTCGCCCACTTCTCGCTCGACGTGCAGGCCGTGTTGGCGTCGTTCGCCTTTGAAGAGACTCGACTCAAGGGTCCAGACTTCCCCGACCCGATCGCCATGGCGCACGCAATCGACCCAACGCCAGCGACAACCGCCAGGGTCGCGGTCGACATTGCCATCGGCCCGGAGCCCATGCGTGGCACCCTCATCGTCGATCAATTCGGCTTCCAGGGCGGCGAACCGAACGTCGACGTCGTGACCGACTATCCGTCGGATCACTTCTTCGACCTTCTGTCCCAACGTCTGGCGTAGGGTCCCAACCGATTCCGGTGCTCAAACGATGAAACGGCCGCGCCCTCGAGCAAACAACGTGGCGAAGTACGCGAGACTCGTCGCGGCGGCCGCCACATAGGTGAGCGCCGCAGCAGTCAGCACTCGCTTCACCCCGTCGCGTTGTTCGGGATCAGAGAGCCCAAGCCGTTCCAGGCTCTCGAGTGCTCGTCGGCTGGCATTGATTTCGACCGGCAGCGTTGCGAGCTGGAAGATCGTCATGCCGGCCAGCAGCAGGGCGCCGATCTTGATGATCGTGTCGCTCCCCGTCATGAATCCGGCGATCACGACCATCGGGCCAAAGCGGGAGCCGAGCGCTGCCATCGGCACCAGGAAGTGGCGCACTCGTAGTCGAAAGTCGTTGTGTGCGTCTTGAAGTGCGTGGCCGGCCTCATGTGCGGACACCGCCATGGCGGCAACACTCGTGACACCGAAGTTCGTTTGTGAGAGGCGCAGGATGTCCCGTTGGGAGTCGTAGTGATCTGTCAAGGCACCCTTCACCTGCTGGATCTGCACGGTTGTGACACCGTGATCGGCCAAGATCGCCGCAGCCGTCTGGGCACCGGTGACGCCATACAGATTCGGCACGTTGCTCCAAATCTTGTAGGTCCGCTTCAGCCACCACTTGACGACAAAGGAGCCGCCGAACGCAATTGCCGCCAGCAGGTAGGCCAGTCCCGTACTCATGACGGAACACTAGCGGTGTGAACGCTCGCGCTTCTCTTGGCGCCCTCGTCGTGGGAAGCTGTGCGAGTCGGTCGAGTGGGAGCAGATATGAAACTCACGCAGTTGGTGCAAGACAAGCTGAGCGCGGAAAAGACAGACGCCCTCCGGGCCAAGGGAAAGTCGCTGCAAACGCCCAAGAACGGTCCGAGGGTTCTCACCACGGGCGGCGTTGTGGTTGGCGCAGTCAAGGCGAAGGGGACGATGCATCGTTTCCAGGGCATCCCCTATGCCGCTGCCCCCGTCGGGGAGAAGCGCTGGCAGCGCCCGGGACCCGTCGAGCCTTGGACCGGCGAGCGTCCGTGCGTACGGTCTGGCGCCATTCCCTATCAGCGTGCTCAGAACATGGACCTTTTCGTGCAAGCTCTGGCCGAAGGTCTCGGGTTGTCGAGGGCCAAACAAACGGCCATGGTCAAGGCCACGCTGCTCCCCCGCAAGCAGGCCGAGGACAGCCTGACCCTCAATGTCCGAGCACCAGCCAAGGCGACGGGACTTCCCGTCATGGTCTGGATTCATGGTGGCGATCACACCGACGGCAATGGGTCCGAAATCTTCTACAACAGTGACTCGCTGCCCGAACGAGGTTGCGTGCTCGTCACGATCAACTATCGGCTCGGACTGCTCGGGTTCTTCGCTCATCCCGAGCTCAGTGCCGAGAGCCCCGCCGGCACCTCGGGCAACTACGGCTTGGCTGATCAAATCGCCGCCCTTGAATGGGTGCGTGACAACATCAGCGGCTTCGGCGGCGACCCCGACAACGTCACCATCTTCGGCGAATCAGCCGGTGGCCAAGCCGTTCTCAACCTGATGACGTCCCCTGCTGCTCGAGGGCTGTTCCACAAAGCCATTGCCCAAAGCCCAAGCGATTCGGGACGATGGCTTCACCTGCGTCAACCGATCCTCGATTTCATATCGGCCGAAGAGGCAGGCGCGCAGTTCGCTGACCTCGCCGTCGGAACCGGGCCGGGCCAGCTCGAGCGGCTTCGAGCGCTCCCCGCCGCGCAGCTGTACGAGCTCTACCGCGAGCATCCTGAGTTCGGGCGTTATTTCTACCCGTGCGTCGACCGCTCGCTTCTCCCCGAGACACCCATGACAGCATTCTCCAACGGGCGGCAGGCCCCCGTTCCGTTCATGACGGGCTACAACGCTGACGAGGGTTCGTTGCTCGCACCGTTCATGCATCCAGCCGGAGCAGAGTTTCACCTGGACGACGACGGAGCGAACGCAGTTGGAGCCGACCAATTGGCCGCAACCTTGCGCGACTCCTACGGCTCCCAAGACGCCGTCGAGGCGCTCTTCGACGCCTACCCCGGCCTCGAGATCCAGAACCGAGAAGCACTGGAGGCCCACGCAGGAGACCATATGTTCGGCGTGCATGTCGAGCACGCAACCAATGAGCACGCGGCTGCGGGCCACCCGACCTACCGGTATCACTTTCGGGCAGTTCCTGCATCCCCTGATCAAACAGCAGGGGCTTTCCATGCGGCTGAGCTCACCTACGTATTCGGTTCCGCGCTCCCACTGGTCCCTGTGCCAGAAGACGCCCACCTTCTCACCAGGGTCATGGGCGATCATTGGTTCGCCTTTGCGGCAACCGGCTCGCCCGACTTCCCCGGCCGTCCGATATGGCCAGCCTTCGGGCCCGATCGCCAGCAGATGGTGTTCGATCGACCGGAGTCTGCCCCGGCTCACTGTCCAAGCGAACCAGGACTCGACCTGATGCGAGCTCGTCTCGAACGGCTCAACGACATCTCACAGGACGGCATTGGCGAGATCGACATTCGTGACCAAGACGCCGCTGCCACCGCTCCCGCATCATCACCTGCAGCTGAGGTCTGATACGAAAGCCCGCAGGGCCGTCGTCTACTCGTCCTCCGGGTCAGGCTTCTTCGTCAGTTGTTCAAAGCCGCGACGAGCGTCAGCCACGTGATGCATCGCATCGTGAAGTAGGTAGCGCCCGAAGGTCTCAATCGTGAACTCGGTACCGTCGCTTCGCTGACCTCGTCTCCCCCAAGCATCATCACTGAGCTTGTCGAACCGATCGGCCATTGCTCCGGCGGCCACGGCCAAGCTGTAGGCCACTCGATCCGGATCCTGTTCGTGATACTTGCCTTTGACTGCAGCCTTGTTCTGATCCCAGTCTCGAAACGACGGGTTGTCCTTCTTGATCATCTTGCCAAGCCGGTCGGCGAACAGCTCGTAGACGTCGCGGACATGCGCACCGTATTCGAGCGCCGACCAGATCGGTGAAGACGGATCGCCATCAGGCGGCCGCTTCACGACGATGTCGCCCGAACCGAGGAGTGATCGCCATGTCGCAGCATTGGCTCGAATCTTGGCGCCAATCTCGGAGCGATCGAACGATGGGTCGAACCCGCACTCAGCGCACGGCTTTTCGAGAACCCACGACCAATCCTTGGTATCTCGTTCCGGACTCACTGGATCGGACATCAGCGTGCTCCTCGAAGTTTGTCGGTGGCCTGTTGGTCAACCGAGCAATCAGAGCCGACGATAACCCCGTACTCATCACGGGCAGAGTCCGCAGTGATGTAGCCATCGGCCACATCACTCGCGACGAGCTCCGCAGAACGATCGAATGGCGAACCGAAACCGCCGCCGCCGGGCATGTTCAGAACCAGTCGGTCATGGGCAGGAATCGATTGCTGGCCCTTGGGTCGCATCGGCCCGCCTCCTGCGAGTTCGACTTCTCCGGTCGACCCGTTGAGGCCGCCATGACGGCCACGAGGGGCGTTGTTCACCCGCTCGAACATGGCGAGCACATCGAAGGGCGCACCGCCGTCACCACCCAGTTCCATTGACTGCCCGAGACCACCTCGGTGCAGTCCCGCTCCCCCTGAGTCGCTGCGTAGTTCTTTTCGCCAGAAGATGATCGGGGCAATCGATTCCGTAGCTTCGACGGGCACACCTTTGACCCCGCTCGGAAACCCAGTGGCCGAAAGACCGTCCTTGCTCGGACGAGCACCCGCTCCTCCGGAGTTGAAGTGCATCATCTCGAACGCCGGAATCTCACCCTCGAAGTCAGAGTTGGTCGAGACCGACGGACCGCTTCGAAGCTGGATGTTCCAAAGCGAAGAGGACCCTTCGGCTTGAATACCTGTGTCGAGCATCTGATCGACACAGCCCAGAATGGTGTCTGGTAGGAGATGGCCAATGATGTGACGAGCAGCCACGGCGAACGGTCTCGGCGCATTGAGGATGCACCCTTCGGGAGCCGCGAACGTGAAGGGCTCGATCGATCCGTAGTTGTTCGGAATCTCGGGAGCGACCGCAACCTTGATGCCGTAGGTCGTGTACGCCTTCGTGTAGTTCAGAACGACGTTGATGCCGTGGCTCGAGGCTGGCGAGGTTCCGTCGTAATCGATGTGGATGTTGTCCTTCGAAACCGTGACCGCCGCCTTCAGCGTGACCGGGCTGTCGTACCCATCCATCGTGAGCTCGTTCTCATAGGTTCCATGAGGAAGCTCATTGATGCGATCGAGGGTCGCTTTGCGGGAACTGTCGATGATGAAGTCACTCAGCGCCTCGAGATCATCGATCTCGAACTCGTCCATCATCGAGATGAGTCGAGTGGCGGCAATGTCGTTGGCCGCGGTGAACGAATAGATATCGCCAACGACCTGCTTGGATTCACGCACATTCATGCGAATGATCTCGAACAACGTTTCGTTGGCCACACCTTCGCTGAACAGGCGGAGGATCGGAATGTTGAGCCCTTCCTCATAGACCTGTCGACCATCGGGGGTGAAGCCACGACCGCCGATGTCCACGACGTGGCACGTGTTGGCCACCATGGCCACCGCCGCTCCGTTGCGAAAGACAGGTGTCGCCACGGTGATGTCGTGTTGATGGCCGGAGGCCAGCCACGGATCGTTTGTGACAAACACGTCGCCAGGCTTCATGGTCTCGAGCGGGTGGGCTTCGATGAAGTGCACCACGCACGACGCAAGAGCGTTGATGTGGCCGGGAGTTCCCGTCACGGCTTGAGCCAGCATCCGACCGCGCTGATCAAAGACTGCTGCCGCGAGGTCGCCAGCTTCCCGAACACTGGTGGAGAACGCCGTGCGCATCAGGGTCTGGGCTTGCTCTTCGACGACTGCGATAAGTCGGTTCCACATCACGTGTTGGTGGATCTGGGCGAGTGGATTCGTTGCAGTCATGACCGACCTCCATTGCGAGACTTCGTGGATCGTTCGAGAATCACGTGGCCCTCCGGGTGAATCAGCGCATCGAAACGCGACGTGATGACCGTGGCCGTGTTTGTCTCGACGATGACGGCCGGACCGGGTATTCGTTGCCCGGCGCTCAGCTTCTCTCGTTCGAAGACTGGCGCATCGACACGCTCGCCGGTGGCAGATTCGACAATCGAACGAGAGCCGTCGGCAAGCGGGGCCGAGATCTCACCAGCGGGCATCGGTACCTCGTCGTCGATCGGGTCTGGTTCGGTTCCGATGGTCAGCACCCAGCTGAGGATTTCGATGTCGAGGTTGGGGATGGACCGCTCGTAGAGCCGGTTGTATTCACTCTCGAAGGCCGCCAGCAGCGAACCTGCGCTTTCCTCGTCGAGGCGCTCTGCCTCGATCTTGACGGGCAGTTCAACCCCGACTTCGTGGCCCTGTCCGATGTAGCGCATGTACGCATGGCGAGACTCAACAAGTGGACGCTCCCCGGCCCCGGCCTCGACAACACCGAGCGCTTCTGCCCGCATCTCTTCGAGCAATCGGTTGCATGCCACTGCATCGAGATCACTCACCCGCTGGTGGAAGCTTCGCGTGACCTCGTAGGCCACGGGAGCTCGCAGAAAGCCGAGAGCCGAGCCGACGCCAGCCCCGGGAGGAATCACCACGGTGTCCATGTCGAGCTTCTCGGCGATTCGACATGCGTGAAGTGGGGCTGCACCGCCAAACGCGATCAGCGTTCGGTTCTCGATGATCTCGCCGGACTCGATGGCGTGAACCCGAGCCGCGTTGGACATGTTCTCATCGACCATCTCCGAAACGCCGAGAGCGGCATCCTGAGCGCCAAGGCCGAGCGCGTCACCAACGTGTGTGCTCATGGCGACGCTGGCCGCGTTGAGATCGAGCTGCATGGTGCCACCGGCAAAGTTGTCAGGATCGATCCGTCCGAGCACGACATCGGCATCGGTGACAGCCGGACGATCACCACCCATTCCATAGCTCGCGGGACCGGGCTCAGAGCCAGCGCTCTCGGGACCAACGGCAATTCGACCGAGGCTGTCGACATGGGCCAACGAGCCGCCGCCAGCGCCGATCTCGACCATCTCGATCACAGGGATGCGAAGCGGAAGGCCGCTCCCCTTCATGAACCGATACATCCTCGCCACTTCGAAGGTTCGACTCGTGTGGGGCATTCCGTCGTCGATCAAGCACAGCTTCGCGGTCGTGCCACCCATGTCATAGGAGACAACGTCGTCGAGACCCAACCTTCGAGCGATGTGTCCCGCGAAGATCGCTCCGCCTGCAGGTCCAGATTCAACCAATCGAACGGGGAAACGCCGTGCGGTCTCGAGCGTCGTGATGCCACCACCAGACAGCATGAGGTAGAGCGGACAGGTCACACCGATTCGCTCGAGTTCTGACCCAAGCCTCGTGAGGTGTGAGCTGATGAGCGGCTGCACGTAGGCGTTGGCACACGTGGTGCTGATGCGTTCGTACTCCCGCATCTCGGGCGAGATCTCGCTGGAGATCGAGATCTCGACCTCAGGCAGCAGCGCCGCAATGATGTCGCGAGCCCGTTGTTCATGATCGTTGTTGACGTAGCTGTGCAGGAATCCGATCGCCAAGCTTTGTACCTGGGCCTCGGCCAGGGTCGGGACGGTGGCAGCGACTGCGGCTTCGTCAAGCGGAATGAGCACATCGCCCCGGACATTCACTCGCTCGGGGATCGGGAGACGAAGTCGGCGAGGCACAAGCGGCTCGGGCAGTTCGATGTCGAGGTCGTATTGCTCGTAGCGACTCTCGTTGCGCATCTCGATCGAGTCCCGGAAGCCCTCAGTGGTCAGCAATCCGGTCGGTGAGCCTTTGCGCTCGATCAGGAGATTGGTTGCCAACGTGGTGCCGTACACCATCGTCGTGACATCGCTCGGAGCAACTCGAGCTTCATCGAGAACCTTCTCGATGCCCCGGATCACACCTTGCTCGGGAGCCTCATGCGTCGTGAGTGTTTTGGTCACGGTCGACTGTGCACTGGCACCGCGGCCTTGTTCGAGTGCAACGTCGGTGAACGTTCCGCCGATGTCGACGGCCAGGCGTATGTCGCGAGTCGAGTTCATAACAAGGATGTTATGTCATGGAGCCGTCGTGTCCATCAGGCTCACCGACTCGAATCAAGGTGGTGAGGACCCGATTCAACGGTGCGTCGATGCCATGTCGTTCGGCCAGGCGAAGGACAACCGCGTTGCGGGCGTCCCACTCAGTTGGAACCCCGTTGATTCGGTCCACGACGATCGAACTCATATGACCACCGGCCCGTTCGGTCATGCCCGCCATGATTCGCTCAGGGAGATCTTCTGCCAGCCGGGCTCCCTCGGCTCGGCCGACTACGGCGACCTCCCGCATCACCGCGGTGGCAAGGTCGAGAACTTCGGCGTCCTGAAAGACCGTGTTGTTCGTGCGGGCCAGTGTGCAGATGCCGCCGGACGCGGCGTTGAGCATCAACTTGATCCACGCATCGGTGGTCCAGTCTTCCGACAGCTTGATGTCCAGGAACGAGCCAGCGAAGAGTTCGGCGACCGCCGAGCCTGCTTCCCCAGAAGGAATCGTCAACCGAGACTTCCCGCCGATCGAGATGTTGCCGGGAGCGGAACGACTGGCGGGCAGCGCCACCACCGCGGGCACCAGGACCGCTCCCTCCGCAACCATCGGGGTCACCCGATCGATGTGTTCGACGCCGTTCTGACAGATGACAAGCATCGTCCCCTGGCCGACGAACGCATCGAGCCAGGCCCGGGCACCCGCGGTTTGATGGGCCTTCACCGCCAGAAAGACGACGTCCGCCCGCTGCCCCGCCGTCGGGTCAGTCAGACAATTCGCCGGTTGGTCGATGCTGACATCCGGGCCCCGAACGATGAGTTGGTCAAAGGAAGTACGGACAGCAAGCAACGGATCGTGCCCTGCGACCGCGAGCGCCCCCGCAACGGCACCGCCTATCGAACCCGGCCCGATCACCACGACAGAAGTCACGGCGAGAGCGTGTCAGCCCGGTCGTCGCTCTGCAAAGCGATTGGGCACAACGAGCCGAATCTCAGGCGCCGAGCAGCAGACGTGCTGCCTCGATGACCGCCGCGACCGACGTGTTCTCCACTCCCGCCGAAGCATCTTCGTCGGGGATCTCCTGCTCGCTCCGGTTGACCAAGACTCCAGCGATGCAGCCCGCTCGCCAGCCATTGGCCGCGCACATCGTGAACAAGGTCGCAGACTCCATCTCGTAGTTCAGGACGTTCAGGCGCTGCCACTCTTCCATGCTTCCGGCGAACCTCCGGGCGACGGTCCCCGCCACGGTGTCGTAGCGTTCTTGCCCGGGATAGAAGGTGTCAGACGATGCCGTGATGCCAACGTGGTAACGCGCTCCGACCATGGCTGCGGCATCGACGAGCGCACGAGTGCACTCGAACGAGCTGGCTGCCGGATACTCGAGCGGCGCGAAGTGCTCGCTCGCCCCGTCGAGCCGGACGGATGCTTGCGTCACGATGAGATCTCCGGGAGCGATGCCGGGCTGAATCGCCCCGGTCGTGCCGACACGAAGGAAGGTCCGGATTCCGAGCTGGGCCAATTCCTCCACCGCGATCGACGTCGATGGCCCACCGATACCGGTCGAACACACCACGACAGGGTGTCCGTCAATCGTGCCCAGGGCAGACGTGAATTCGCGAGTCGAAGCCAACGGCACCACCGCTCCGTCCATTGACGATGCGATCCGTTCGACTCGCGCCGGGTCGCCAGGAACAATCGCGAGTTCAGCCCCTTGTAGCTGGTCGGCGGTCAGGTCGAGGTGAAAGACGTCGCTCACGTTGGCGACGCTAGTTCCAACGGGGGCCTCGGACCCGGGCACAACGTCACATGTCTCCCTTCGCTGCCGCCAGCTGCCATGCTTCCTACATGGAACTCTCGACTGCGTTCGCCTGGGCTGCCAACTACAAGAACGCCGTCCTGATCACGATCCGCAGGGATGGTCGTCCTCAGTCATCGGACATTTCCTACACGGTCGACGGTGATGCCTTCTCCATCTCGGTGACTGCAGACCGCGCGAAAACTGCCAACATGCGGCGAGACCCGCGGGTCGTGTTGCACATCACCGAACCCGACTCCTGGAGCTATGCCTCATTCGACGGCGTCGTCGAACTGAGTGCCGTCACGACGGCCCCGAACGACGCAACCGCCGATGCACTCGTGGCCTACTACGAGGACGTCGCAGGCAAACCACACCCCGACTGGGCTGAGTACCGCCAGGCGATGGTCGATGAGGGACGGTTGCTGCTGACGCTGCGTCCGACATCTGTAGTCGGTCAGATTCGCTGACGCACCCAAACGCACAGATCTGTTGGCTCACCGATCGCTGTCGTGGCAGCTCTCCGGCAGGACCAGACCGGAGAGGTGCCGATCGATGAGCGCGAACATCTGCGGATCCCACCGCTCGAGATCTGCTCGAGAGTCCGCTGGCTCAACGCCACCGGTCGGCCAGACATCGAAGTTTCGCCCGAAGTAGATCTGCACCATCTCGGCCCAGTATTCAATCGAGTTGGTCTCTGCGTAGCTGCCGGTCCAGAGCTCGTATTCAATGGCGTTTTCGTAGGCGGAGGTCAGTTCCTGCTCAAAATCTGGGTCGATGACCGCCAGCCCGAACTGGTGCACGGTGTGGGAGAACTCATGCAACAGGATGTCTTCGCCAAACCATCGATCAGTCGGGTCACACGTGATGTTCTCCTCGGCTCCGGACACCAACGGTCGCTCAACCGTTGCGCCGTAGCCTCGGCCCCGTTCGTCCCAGTTCGTTTCGGGAAACGCCTCGTTCAGGTCCCGATACTCGGGCATGTCCGTTGGTTGTTGATGCTCCCCGATTACGCCGAGTCGTACGCCGCTCGCCTGCATCTGGGCGGCCAAGTCCGGATCGTGCTCGAAGAACGCGATCGCAAGCTCGCCCGCCGCCTCGAGGACATCGGGATCCACCACCGCTGCGCTGACGACCCAAAACCCGTCCAGATCGCATCCCTGTTCGTAGAACGGGTCGAGGCCCGCACTCGGCGGCACCGCTGCGACCTCACAGCGCAGGTCGGGCACCTGAGTAGTCGTTGTCTCCGCCTGTCCCGTACCGGTAGTGGGAACCGGTGTGCCGGGAGGCGCGGCGGGCACGGGCCAACCAGAGGCAAGCGTCGTCTCTGCTCGGGGAGCCGCCACCTCGGTCTCGGTCTGGGCGGTGACGCACCCGGTTGCGAGCAACGCCACCATTCCCGCCATCACGGCTGCCCGTGGATTCACACGCCGTCCTCCGCCATGTCGCAACAATACGAGACAAGGGTCGGTTCATCTGGTCGCCTCCCCCTTCGGGCCGACGCTGACTACGGTTCGTCGTGCACCTCTATCGAGAGCGAGATCGTGACATGGCTAACCGAAGCGATGAGTGGGCGGCACTTCGAGACAAGCACCTTCGACCAGCAGCCGATCGCCCTGCCTCAACGGCTCAAGGCGTGCACCACATGGCCTTGCTTTCGAGCGATGTCGAGCGAACAATCGACTTCTACCAGGGCATTCTCGAGTTCCCGCTCACCGAACTGTTCGAGAACCGGGACTACGAAGGTTCGACCCACTTCTTCTTTGACATCGGCAACGGCA
>CALHCB010000160.1 GCA_937930695.1 uncultured Acidimicrobiales bacterium
GCAGCCAAATCCGATGCGGAGATCAATCCCATCCGAAAGGCGACCTCTTCAGGACTTCCGATCTTCAGTTGTTGTCTGGCCTCGATGACTCGGACGAATTCGGATGCCTCGACCATCGAATTGAACGTGCCGGTGTCGAGCCAGGCGACGCCCCGATCAAATCGAACGACATTCAAGGTGCCTCGTTCGAGGTACACCTGGCTGATGTCGCTGATTTCGAGCTCATTGCGGGCCGAAGGGGTGAGACTCTTGGCGACCTCACAGACATCAGCGGGGAAGAAGTACAGCCCCGTCACGGCCCAGTTGGATGGTGGGTGCTCGGGCTTCTCGATGATTTCGGTCGGTTGCGCGTTGTCGTCGAAGCCGACGATCCCGTATCGCTGTGGGTCTGAGACCTGCTGAGCGAACACGCAGGCACGGTCGCTCGCAGAGTGCTGTTGCAGCATCTTGCTGAACCCGCTGCCGTAGAACAGGTTGTCGCCCAGAATGAGACAGGCTGGTCGGCCGGCCAAGAAGACGTCGCCAATGATGAATGCTTCGGCGATTCCCGTTGGGGCATCCTGAACTGCGTACTCGAATCGACAGCCCCACTGGGATCCATCACCGAGCAGCCGGGTAAACGCAGTGGCATCCTCGGGCGTAGTGATGATCAGGATCTCGGTGATGCCCGCGAGCAACAAGGTCGAGATCGGGTAGTAGATCATGGGCTTGTCGTAGACAGGCAGCAGCTGTTTGGAGACAGCGAGGGTTGCAGGATGAAGCCGACTGCCGGTCCCGCCCGCGAGGATGATCCCTCGTCGCTCAGTGCTGAGAGTGTCGGCCATTGTTGACTCTTTTCATGCTCGGGTGGTCATGTGCGGTTCTCGAGTTCTGCGACAACATCGCGCACGCTTTCCCGCCACGAGGGAAGGCGCCTTCCGATCATGGACTCGAGCCGCGTTGTGTCAAGCCGACTGTTGGCAGGGCGGACAGCCTCGGTCGGATACTCCGCCGTCGTCAGTCGGGTCAGAGTCCCGGAGAATCCAGTCGATGACGTTTCGAAAATTGCGGCCGCCAGATCGTGCCACGTCGTGGCGTCGGGGGAGGCAACGTGCACAACGTCGTGGCGGAGCTCGCCACGCGCCTCGAGTTGGACGAGGGCGATGATGGCGGCAGCAATGTCGCCAGCGGCTGAGGGGCACCCAAACTGATCGGCGACGACGCCGATTTCGTCGCGCTCTTGAGCCAGCCGCAACATCGTGGTGACGAAATTGGAACCCAATGCTCCGTAGACCCACGACGTGCGGGCGATCAATGAGCGAGCGCCAGATCGACAGGCGAGTTCGCCAACGGCCTTTGTCCTGCCGTAGGCCCCGATCGGGTTCAGCGGATCGTCCTCGTCGTACCAACCGTCGCGACTCCCGTCGAACACATAATCGGTCGAAAGGTGGACCAGAAAGGCGTCGGCCTCATCGGCCCGCCTGGTGAGCGAAGCTACGGCAGTGGCATTGATCGCCATTGCTCGGTCTTCGTCGGTTTCGGCTCGATCAACTGCGGTATAGGCCGCAGCATTGACGATCACCTGAGGTTGAACTGCATCCAGATTCGCCGCGATTGCATCGTCGTCGGTGATGTCGAGTGCCGTGGAGTCGCGGCCGACGATAGTGAAGTCCTGAGGCCACTGAGCTCGAAGCAGCTCTCGCCCAACTTGACCGTTCGCTCCAGTGATGAGGACGGTGGTCATGAACGATCTTGGGAGCTGCGGACGTCCTGGCCCAACCGCTCTCCGCCGTACCGCTCGGTCAGCAGCGGCTCCCACCACCATCGATTTGCCTGAAACCAGTCGACCGTCTGGGCGAGGCCGGTCTCGAAATCAACGGATGGTTCCCAACCCAGGCTCGAGGTGGCATGGCTGGCATCAACTGCGTACCGCATGTCGTGCCCTGGCCGATCGCTCACGAAATCGATCAGCGAGCGTCGAGGCTCGCCACTCGTGAGGGGTCCCATTGACGATT
This sequence comes from uncultured Acidimicrobiales bacterium, assembly GCA_937930695.1. GTDB lineage: Bacteria > Actinomycetota > Acidimicrobiia > Acidimicrobiales > SZUA-35 > CALEWY01. The sequence goes on from CALHCB010000160.1 coordinate 1,995, forward strand.
CGACGAGATCGCAGATTGTCTCGACGACCCGCAGCGTGGGGCGCTCCGCATTGCCGCCGAACCCGTAGGTCTCGCCCGGCCTCCCTGACTCAAGCGCAGCGATGATGCCGCGCGCATGATCATCGACGAACAGCCAGTCGCGGACACTCTCACCGGTGCCGTAGACGGGCAGGGATGCGCCAGCCATCGCTTTGACGATCATGAGCGGGATGAGCTTTTCGGGAAAGTGATACGGGCCGTAGTTGTTCGAGCAGTTCGTGACGATCGCCGGAAGGGCGAATGTTTCGAACCAGGCTCGGGTCAGGTGATCGGCTGCGGCCTTGGTGGCTGAGTAGGGCGATCGCGGAGCATATGGCGTCGCCTCGTTGAAGGGTGGATCGTCTGGGCCAAGAGCGCCGAACACTTCGTCGGTTGACACGTTGACGAACCGGAACGTCTCGGCCCTTCCGGTGGACGCTGCGTGGAATCGTGAAGCTTGGAGGAGTTCGTAGGTCCCCACGACATTGGTGGCGATGAAGTCGCCGGGGCCGTCGATCGAGCGGTCAACGTGAGATTCTGCTGCGAGATGAATCACGGCGTCGGGATCGAACGTCTCGAACGCGCTGCGAACGGCAGCTCCGTCTGCAATGTCGATCTTGGCGTGGCAGTAGCGCCGATCGTCGGCGACAGACCGAACCGAGCCTGTTGTCGCGGCATAGGTCTGCTTGTCGATATTGAGGACCGAATGGTCCGAGGAGCTGATCAGCCTGCGGACGACAGCGGAACCAATGAATCCCAGGCCACCGGTGACGGCAATCCTCATGTGCGCTCCAGTTCAGCCAAGAAGTCAGCGAGTGGTGGGCCGGTTGCATCCTTGTCCGAGAGCGTTGCGTCCGCACGATCGACCGGCCAATCGATGCCGAGTTCAGGGTCATCCCACTGGATGGAACGCTCGGCTTCGGGACTCCAAGGGCCGTCGATCTTGTACAGCACGTGGGTGTCTGGTTCGAGTGTGCAGAGCCCGTGGGCGAAGCCACGTGGTACGAAGACCTGCCGGTTGTTCGAGGCGCTCAATTCAATCGCCACGTGCTGGGCGAAGGTCGGTGATTGCGGACGAAGGTCTACGGAGATGTCGAGAATCGACCCCTGAGTGACGCGCACCAGCTTTCCCTGCTGATGAGGCGCGACCTGGAGGTGTAGGCCACGCACCGTTCCCTTCGGTCCCGAGATCGAGTGGTTGTCCTGCACGAAGGAGTCGTGAAGTCCCAGAGCACGGGCAGCGTCGACATTGAAGGCAACGGTGAAGGAGCCCCGGTCGTCTTCGAAACGCGGTGCCGCGAGTTCGAGGACGTCACCGAGGTGCCGTGCAATGAGTTCCATGAGGAAAGCGTGGCAGGATCAGTCGCGGTTGGCGCGAATGACGGCGAGAACCTCAGTCGCCGCCTCAGGAATGTTGGTGCCAGGGCCAAAGATCGCGCCCACGCCGCCCTGGCGCAATGCCTCGTAGTCCTGCGGAGGAATGACTCCGCCGCAGACGACTTTGATGTGACCGGCGCCGGCGTCGTGGAGAGCCGCGATCAACGCAGGAACCAACGTGGAGTGGCCAGCTGCCTGACTCGAGACGCCAACGACGTGCACATCATTATCGACCGCATCAGCGGCGACTTCCTCGGGCGTTTGGAACAGTGGACCGACGTCGACGTCGAAGCCGAGGTCAGCAAAGGCGGTGGCGATCACTTTGGCGCCACGATCGTGCCCGTCTTGCCCCATCTTGGCCACCAACATGCGAGGTCGTCGCCCTTCTTCTTCAGCGAAGAGTTCGACATCGGCGACGATCGCAGCGAAACCCTCGTCGCCTTCGTATGCCGCGCCGTAGACGCCGGAAATTGTTCGGGTCTGCGCTTGGTGGCGACCAAACGCTTCTTCCATGGCATCGGACATTTCACCAACTGTGGCTCGGGCTCGAGCGGCAACGACACACGCCGCGAGCAGATTGTTCGCATGATCCTGTGGATCGCCCTTCGCCGCCTCGGTCAACGCGGCCAACGCCGCTTCGCACGCTGCAGTGTCGCGAGACGCCCTGATGGATTCGAGGAGCGCAACCTGCTGTTCTCGAACCTCGGTGTTGTCGATATCGAGCACATCGACGAGCTCGGGGTTCTCCACGACGTACTTGTTCACGCCGACGACGACTTCTTCGCCTCGATCGATCCTGGCTTGTCGCTTGGCAGCGGACTCTTCGATCCGGAGCTTCGGCATGCCGGAGTTGATGGCTTTGGTCATCCCGCCGAGCTCGTCGACCTCGGCCAGAATGGTTCGGGCCGCATCAGCCAGTTCTTTGGTCAACGACTCGACGTAATAGCTCCCCGCGAGGGGGTCGACGGTACGCGTGATGCCGCTCTCTTCCGCGAGGATGAGTTGGGTGTTGCGAGCGATCCGGGCACTGAATTCCGTCGGGAGTCCGAGCGCCTCGTCAAAAGCGTTGGTGTGCAGGCTCTGGGTGCCGCCGAGTACAGCCGCGATGGCCTCGACTGTGGTTCGGACCACGTTGTTGTAGGGATCCTGCTCGGTCAGCGACACGCCGGAGGTCTGGCAGTGCGTGCGCAACATCGCCGAACGAGGGTTCGATGGCTCGAATTGCTCAATGAGCTCAGACCACAGAAGACGGGCCGCTCTGAGCTTTGCCGCCTCCATGAACATGTCCATTCCAATGCCGAAGAAGAATGACAGGCGCCCGGCGAAGGCATCGATGTCGAGACCTCGATCAAGCGCAACCTTCACGTACTCGAGTCCGTCCGCCAGCGTGAACGCAAGCTCCAACTCCGCCGATGCTCCCGCTTCGAGCATGTGGTAGCCCGAGATCGAAATCGAGTTGAACTTCGGCATGTTGTCGGCGGTGTATTGGATGATGTCGGCCACGATCCGCATGCTCGGATCCGGCGGGTAGATGTAGGTGTTGCGGACCATGAACTCTTTGAGGATGTCGTTCTGGATGGTTCCCGCCAGCTGATCGGCCGATACGCCCTGCTCCTCGCCGGCCACGACGTAGCAGGCGAGAATCGGCAAGACAGCACCGTTCATCGTCATGGAGACCGACATCTCAGCGAGCGGAATGCCGTCGAACAGGATCTTCATGTCCTCAACGGAGTCGATCGCAACTCCGGCTTTCCCGACGTCGCCGAGGACCCGAGGATGGTCGCTGTCATACCCACGGTGGGTGGCAAGGTCGAAGGCTACTGACAGCCCCATCTGACCAGCTTCGAGGTTCTTTCGGTAGAAGGCGTTGGATGCCTCTGCAGTAGAGAAGCCCGCGTACTGGCGAATCGTCCACGGGCGGTTGGTGTACATGGTGGCCCGTGGGCCCCGTACGAATGGAGCGAAACCAGGGGTTGATCCGAGGTGGTCGATGCCGTCGAGGTCAGCCTCTGTGTAGAGCGGCTGCACATCGATGCCTTCTGGCGTCTGGGTCACTAAGTCAGCGGGATCCTTGCCCCGGAGTTCCTTCGCTGCGGCTGAAGACCATTGCTCAGTCATGCAGGGAGACTAGATCCGCAGGCAGGTAAAGGCCTACTAGGGTCTCGATGGTGCACGTTGGGCTCGATGTCACCCCACTGGTCGGGCCGCTCTCGGGAGTGGGTGTCTTCACCCGCCGGCTCGTTGATGGCCTTGCCGACCTCGCGTCTGACGACGTCACTGCGACCGGTCTTGCCTTCACCGCTCGGGGTCGATCCGAGCTCAGCACGGCGCTGCCGGCGTCCATGGCACTTGGCCGTCTTGTCCCGGCTCGCGTCGCCAGGGCAGCATGGCTCCGAGCGAATTGGCCGACGGCCAGGACCCTCGGCGGTGATCTTGATCTCGTCCACGGCACGAACTTCGTCGTCCCGCCAGGTGGGGGCGCCGTCGAGCTGGTCACCGTGCACGACTTCGGTCCGTGGACGACCCCCGATTTGGTCTCTCGCGATGCCCTCGACTTCCCGCCGTTGGTTGCACGCGCCGTGTCACGCGGTGCCCACGTGCACGTTGTCTCATCGTTCGTTGCAGACGAAGCGAAGGAGCTTCTGAGGCTCGAAGATGACCGAGTGCACACCGTGAGCCTCGGAATCGATCGGCCATCTCCGGCCACGGTGCTGAGCCGTCCCGTTGCTGAGCGAATCGGAGATCAGCCGTTCGTGCTCGCCGTCGGGGCAATCGAGCTTCGCAAGAAATTCGATGACCTGGTGCGAGCCATGGACCGACTGAGCCAGGATCATCGCGAGCTCACCCTCGTCATAGCCGGGGGGCCGGGTACCGGTAGTGAGTCGCTCAGGGCAGCAATCGACAAGAGCACGATCGGGCACCGAGTTGAGCTGTTGGGGTATGTGTCAGCGGACGACAAGGCTGCGCTGCTGCGAGCGGCCTCCGTTGTGGCTTCGTCGGCTGTGCACGAGGGTTTCGGCATGGTGCCACTCGAGGCAATGGCAGCCGGTACTCCCGTGGTCGCAGTGGCCGGTGGATCGATCCCGGAGGTCTGCGGCGACGCTGCCTTGCTTGTCGATCCAGGAGACGTCGAGGGGCTTGCTGCAGGCTTGGACCGGGCGCTTACCCACACCGATACCCGCGAGCATCTGATGGCGGCCGGACGGCTTCAGGTTGATCGGTTTTCTTGGAACGAGATGGTCAATGGGATGGTTCAGCTCTACGGGCGGCTAACTCGCTAGTGTCGGGCAATGCCCGGAGAAAAAAAGCGGTTCGTCATCATCGGTGGCGGCCCGGGAGGGACAGCATGTGCAACGCATGCTGCTCGTCTTGGTGCTGACGTCACGCTGATCGAAAAAGACCTCATCGGAGGCGCCGCACATCTGCTCGATTGCATTCCGTCGAAGGCGATGATCGCCACAGGTGGTGCGATGGCCATGATGAAGGGCGCCGAGGCGATGGGGCTGGCAAAGGTCGATGTCGAACTCGACTTCGAT
>CALHCB010000161.1 GCA_937930695.1 uncultured Acidimicrobiales bacterium
CCGAGCGAGAGGTCTGGCGCGTCGAAGCGCTCGACGGGGTAGTTGAGTGTCACGTTTGGATCGATGTTGTTTTCATTCATGGTTGCCGCCTCTTTGAAGTATGAAGGAACGATGGACAGTACGAATCAGGCAAAGTACCGATAGAGCAGGGAGCCCGCCTCAGCAGTAACTGAGTCAGGTACCCCAGGCCGCGTGAGCAATTCGGTCAAACGACCGAGATCAGTGCCAAATTGTGTCGGGACGAGAGGCCCCGATCGATGGACATGGAGTTCGCGTTCGGTGGCCGCAAAGCGACGTTTGAACTGCACAAGGCCGTCGTGAGCGAGATCGCTGCGGCCAAAATCAAAGAATGGAGTGTCGGTTTGTTCGCAGTGCTGGAGCGCGGCGAAGACTGCGCCGTGGCTCACGCCCTCAGACCGGAAGTCCGGATGAGACACGCTGAATTTGTAGTGCCATGCCGATGCAGTACGCATGAGCAAACAACCACCGACGACCTCGTCATTCACTAATCCGACGATGATCGTCCAGTCATTCTGGAACGCCCGCGCGATGTTCTCAAAGAGACCGAGTGGTTGAGCGAGCAGATGGTGACGATGCTTGCGGACACCAACGTGAAGACGATGAAACGATTCGAGGTGGTCGCGGTCCTGGCTGGCGACGAAGCGAATTCCGCGGCGGGTCGACTTGCGAATCTGGCGTCGCGTCATCGAGGCAAAGCCGCCGAACAGTTCTTCGGTTGGAGCGGAAAGCGGTACGACAAGATGGACGCCATCAACTGCAGAGGCGAGTCGGGAATCCGCCTGTGCAGGGTGGTCGGCGACGGTCTCGAGTGTGAGAGGCGAGCCCTGGTCGTCCAGCAACGGCGCAACAAGCCCTTCCCAGTGCTCCGGCGACATGGGAGCGTCGACAAAGTCGCAGAACGGGAGCGCGACAGTGCGCCGGCCCCGAGGATCATCGATGCGGGCATAGGGCAGCACGCTGGCTTCACCACAGATGCGGGCTCGGACATCAATGCCATAGGTGTCGCGCAACACCTGGAACCAACGCTGGTCGACAAAGAGCTCACTCTTGGATCCGGATACGAGATCCGGCCAGCGAGGATCAGTGACTGCGCAAATGTCTTCGGGGCCTGCCAAGGCATCAACCCGTCGAAGGATCGGTGTCGATCCAGCCGTCATCTCACCGCGCACCATCACCTCTCAGGACTGCCTTCGGCGTCTTGACGAGAATGCTGGCGTCTCGTCGGAAGGTGAATTCTTCGACGTACTCGACGTCGAGATCCAGCATCTCGAGACTCGAGAGAAGGTTGCGGCCTGATACCTGCCAAAGCCCGCTACAACCGGGCAACGCCCGTGCGCGTTGACGGTGCACATCAGAGAACAGATCGACTTCCCAGCGCAGCGCTGGACGGGGACCAACAAGCGACATCTCGCCCTTGATCACATTGATCAACTGCGGGAGCTCATCGATACTGAAGCGTCGAAGAACCGCGCCGACCGTGGTCACCCGTGGGTCCTTCAGCTTGAAGATGCCATCGGTGGTGCCCGCCTCGGCGTCGCCAGAAAGGAGCCGTTCTTGGTATGCCCGGTGCTCGGTGTCGCTGGCGTCGGTCCGCATGGTGCGGAACTTGAACAGGTCGAATGGCCGTTCGTACTGTCCGACACGACTCTGCACGAAGAAGATCGGACCCTTCGATGTTGCTTTGATCGCGACCGCTACGGCGAGCGTGATCGGCAACGTGATCAGCACCACGGTGGTGGCAACAACGATGTCGACCAGTCGTTTGGCTGCGAGCGGGATTCGCCCTCCCATGGGCTCGAAAACGACGAGCGAATCATCGTCGCCTGTGTTGTCGATCACCAGTTCGAGGTTCTTCAGAGCACTGCGCTCGCGAACGGGTCGTTGGCTTGGAGCTGTCATAGGATTACCGCCGAATCTTCGGGTTCTGCGCGTCTGTAAAAGATGACGAATGCCATGAACGCTGCGAGCATGCCGCCCGCTGCAGCGCCAAAGACCGCCATTTTGACCGGTTCGGGTTCAACCGGCTCGCTCTCGACGTATGGCTGAGTGACGATGCGGGGCGCGATGTCTTCCAGCGTTCGAGTTGCGATTCCTTGGTCGTCCATACGGAGAAGGACGTTCGTGATTTGTTGCCGAACAGATACCAGTTCGTTCTGGCGATCGATCTGTTCGTTCCGAGCAAGGAGATCCCGATTGTTGAGAATCTCCACGAGATCGGCTTCGACGACTCGGAGTGCTTCGAGATAGCTGTCGAGCACACTGAACTGCTCGGTGTCGTCGGGTGTCTCGAACTGGGCGAGGTAGTTGTCGACAACGTCCCGCACAACGCCCCGAGCAACCTCGGGGTCCGGATCGATGAACTCGACAGAAACGGCCTGCGTGCCATCGACAGCTTGTGCGCTGTAGAACTTGACGAAATCCTCGAACGGAATGTCGTACTTCTGGGCCACGGGTTGCCAAACCGTGGGGCTGGACAACGTCACTGCCACGGTCTCAGTGAAGAGCAACTCCTGGCGATTTTGGACAACGCTGACGCCCTGCCATTTCTCGGTTTTGAGCGATTCTGCGAACGCTGCGGCTTGGGCAGTCAACCCCATCATGACGAACGCGAGAAGGAACACGGCCACCACCACCCGGACCGGGACCGGTCCGGGTGGTGGGCCGAAGAGCTCGCGCTCGATCGGCTCGGCCGATTTCAACATCAGTCGGCCAGGGTCTCAGCGACCCGCTTGACGTCGGACTCGGTGAGATGCGGATGCATCGGCAGCGAGATGATTTCTGACGCGAGGCGCTCGGAGACTTCGAACGCACCGGTGCTTCCGGCAAACGGAGCCTGCAGGTGACACGGGATTGGGTAGTGAATGCCCCATCCGATGCTCGCAGCATCGAGCTTCGCCGAGACTTCATCTCGGGTCTGGCCTACACAACGGACGATGCCGAGGTGGTGGACCGCTTCTGCCTCGGCCCGCACCGTCAAGGGTACGAGCGATGCGGGAAGGTACTCGTTGTACCAGGCGGCAGCCTGACGTCGAGCGCTGTTCCAGTCATCGAGGCGACGCAGCTTGATGCGCAAGGCGGCTCCCTGCAGTGCGTCGAGCCGTGAGTTGCGACCGACAAGGTCGTGCTCGTACCGAGAGGTCACAGAACGACCATGGTTCGAGATCGACCAGATCTTGTCGGCAAGGGCGGCATCGTTGGTCACGACCGCTCCCCCGTCGCCGAGAGCTCCGAGGTTCTTGCCCGGGTAGAAACTGAAGCCCGCTGCGAGGCCGACAGAGCCGGCGGCTGCACCGTTCCACTTTGCGCCGTGAGCTTGCGCGGCATCTTCGACAAAGGCCAAACCCAGGTCGTTGCAGGCCTTGCTGACATCGCCGGCGTCGACCATCTGACCGTACAGATGCACGGCCATCACCGCGACGGTTCGAGGCGTTGCCGCAGCACGAATGTGGTCACCTGTGATGAGCATGGTCTCCGGATCAACGTCAGCGAAGACTGGTGTCGCTCCGATACGAACGACGGCTTCCGCAGTCGCAATGAACGTGTTTGCCGGAACGATGATCTCGTCGCCCGGGCCGAAGCCTGCGCCTTCGAGAATCAGTTCGAGGGCATCGGTGCCGTTGGCAACGCCGATGCATCGGGAGGCACCGCAGTAGGCGGCGAACTCTTCTTCGAACGACGCAACTTCGCCGCCACCCACGAATCCAGCGGTCGAGACCGTGGTGTCCCAAACGGCGTCGAGTTCAGCGCGGATCTCCTCGTGGCTCGCCACGAGGTCGAGGAAACGGATAGGGGTATTGAGATCAAGCGCCATTGGTGGACTCCTTCGCAAGCTGGCGGTTCTGCAGCGACGTGAGTCGCACAGTTGGACGGTCTTCTGCAGCAAGCAGGAGGCCGCCGTCGGTGTCGATGACCGACTCGTAGCCACGTTCACTCAGCAACTCGGCAATGACGGCCGGGCCGTCTTCTCCGAGGCCAGCGGTGAGCGAGGCGACAGCTGATCTGCGGGAACCAGCCGATGCGGGAAGGGCAGCGATAGCTGCACCATCGAGGTGCAAGGCGATCGTCGCTCCATCCGGGTTCTCAAAGGTCGAGCGGTTGGGCTCGAGCGTCGAGGAAATGAACCCTGCGGCGGACAATGCATTGGAAATGTCGCCGAGAACTCGGGATTGATCGTCGGGGGCCACGTCGATGTGGACGAGGCTGTCGGATGCCTGAGCCAGCTGTTCTTGGCTGCGCAGGTCGATGACACCGTCATCGCCGTAGTCAACGGTGACCCAACCGCCGGTTTCGATCGCACGCTCAGCGGCGCAAAGAACGCTGACGACCTCGAGACCACTGTGGCCATCTACGGTCGGGGTTGCCCCGGTGCGGATGCACTCGACAAAGTGGCCGAGCTCCAGACCGAGTGGCTCCTTGAAGTCGATGAACGGAGAGACGATGTCTCCGTTGCGGTAGGTCAGGGGAACGCTTGCGCCCTGAGCCGGATGCTCCAGCGGCTCGACGCCCTTGTTGTAAATGCGGAGTCGTTCCTCGGCGTTGACGTCGTCGTAGACGGCCATTGCGTTTTCGCCAATGACGGTCGTCCTGCGGACCTTCATCGGATCGAGCCAGCTCACATGGATGCAGGCGCCGACGTCGATGTCGTCATAGCGAAGACCGAGGTAGGCAACGTCAGCCTTGTCGGACATGAGGTTGAGGGGCCAGCTGCTCACCGACGTCGGGCGGGAGCCAAGCACGTGGTTGAGGATGGAGATGTCGTGGGGCGCAAGGTCCCACAGCACATCGACGTCGGGCTGGTAGAGCCCAAGGTTCAACCGGGCGGAGTCGACATAGCGAACCCGTCCGAACTCTGGTGTCCGAATCGCCTCGGCCAATGCCCAGACGGCGGGGTTGAACTCGAAGGTGTGCCCGACCATGAGGACGAGGCCTTCTGCTTCGGCAAGTGCAATCAGCTCGCGAGCGTCTGCCACGTTCGTGGTCAGAGGCTTCTCGACGAGCGCGTGCACGCCCGCTGCCAAACATGCCTTGGCCAACGGGTAGTGCCCCGATGGCGGGGTTGCGATCACCGCAGCATCAAGATCTCCAATGACATCGTCCAGTTCACTCACTGACCGATCAATTGGGTATGCCGCCTCGAGATCCTCACGTCGACGCTGATCGCGATCGATGAGAGAAACTTCGACACCTGGAATCGAGGAAAGCACGCGTACGTGCTTGGAGCCCCAATATCCGCAACCGATAACACCGACGCGCAGCGTCGGCCCATTCGTCTTCCGCCCTTTTGTCATAACCATCCCCGGCGTTGTAGCCGTTCCACTTGTTGTTGTTATTACGGGTAAGAGAGATGCACTCCCTGGTGTCCGCTTGAATCCGCCAACCCGGATTCAGTCGTATCCCAGAGGTGATCGTTCCCCGGCTGGGATGCGGCAAGCCGCCTCCCGGTCAGAGCCAGTGCCTGACTCCGGCGCGACCACAGGCCACGCAGAATCAGCCAGGTAGGCCGGTTGTTCGCTCAAGAAGAGCGATGGAGGCGAAGCCGCCTCGGCAACCGGTGTTCCCTGGATTCGATTGGCGATCTCAGTCGTGCCCGAGATCCCCTCTTCGATCGTGAGTCCCGCATCGCCAACGATGTTGCCGATGAGAAACTGGTCGTTCGACGAGTCGGCCACGATGACTGAGTCGAGAACGCAATTGCGATGGAGTGTGTTGGCCGGACCAGACGGGCCCCACCAATCGGCGAAGACAACGCGGTCGACCACGTTGCCTTCGAAGAGGTTGGCTTGTGGCCAATGGCCGTGCAGCGAAATGTCGGCTCGAGGCTGCCGATCGGCATAACCAGCCGAACCTCGTGCGTGGTTGTATGCGAAGACGTTGCCGCTTGCCCCGAGCTGAATGATCATCGCGTGGCGGTTGTCGTAGAGCGTGTTGTTTTGGACTCGGCAGCCAGTCGTATGTCGCTGGACGCTGATTCCGTAGGCCCGGCCACCGTCGCCGAAGTCGTGCGCATCGTGGATCACGTTGTCTTCGATCTGGCAGCGGTACACAACGTCTGCTTCGACATGTGCCTTCGTCGTGAGTTCGGATTCGACGCCCTTCACCCACACGTCGGCGGCGTACGAAAGCCGAATCGAGCTGCCATATCCAGTGTTGTTACGGATGATCTTGAGATCTTCGATCCCAGAGAACCGGGCAGGATCGATGACCCGAACCTTCGCAGATCGGTTCAGCTCGTACGTGCTGAACAGTGGATGATCGATCTCGATGGTCGTTCCGTCATAGGACACGACCTCGGCCAGCTCACCCTCAGAGCCTTCGGCCCAGGGAACATCCCACTCGGGGAGCGTATACATCGCTTCGGTGTTGGCTTGTTCGACTTCGACGATGTCGCCAGCGGCGATTTCGATACCGAGGTTGCCTGCCGGTACGAGAGTCAGATCACCAGCGGAGGCGACTTGGGCGAGATCGACCCAGTCGCTAGCCGGCTGCCCTTTGATGGACACGAGGTCGGACTCAGCCCCGTTGAGGTCGAAAGCGAGAATGGTGCTCGATCCCTCGCCTCGGAGTACGACGCGGGAGGGAATCCGTACAGGACGAGCGAAGTTGAACTCGCCGGCCGGTGCGTTGATGATGCCGTTGGTATCAGCAGACTCGAGCGCCGATTGGAACGCGTCGTCATCAGGCTGACCATCGTTGGCGACAGCGCCGTAATCGAGAACTGAAAGGGTGGCACCCTGCTGGGCTTCGGAGATTCTCACGGGCTGGATGGTCGTCCAGTCGATCGAAGGCAGACTTGCGAACCCATCGAGCGGAATCGGAATCGTGCCAGGACCATCGTCAGTTGTTGCCCCGCTCGCGTCGGTCCCATCCTGGTCATCCTCGGAGGAAGGCGCGCTGGTTGCGTCGCTCAACGAGAGCGAAGAACAAGCGGCTGCCACGAGCATGAAGATCGTGGCGCCTCCGAGAAAGAGGAGAAGACGGGAAAGCATCAAGCAGAGGCCCCGCAGTTGGCGCGAGCCCGGTTGTAGGCCGCAATCAGTTGCTTCTCAGACTGTGACCACGACAGCGGGCCCGCAATACGTTCGCGTCCGGCATTGCCCATTTGGGCCCGGCGTTCTGGGTCGTCACAAAGGGCGATGATCTCGTCGCCGAAGGCCTCAGCGCTGTGTGCTTGTGCGTACACGGCTGCCGGTCCTGCGGAATAGCGAGATTCGATCAAATCAAACGAGACGACGGGGATCCCCATGGCCATGTAGTCCATGGTCTTGATCATCGTCGAGATGTTGTTCAACGGATTGTCGTCGTCCGGAGCGGCCCCGACATCGGCGGTCGAAAGGTACGCAATCATGTCTTCGTCGGAGATGAAGCCGGTGAAGCGAACGCCTTCGCCGAGTTCGAGAGCTGCGTGTTGGTCCAGGAGTGCGTCATAGGTGTCTCCTGTACCGACGAGCACGAACAGCACATCGTCGCGAGATTTTGTTTGACGCACGTACTTTGCTGCCTCGAGCAGGACGTGCACGCCATCCTGATGGCCCATGGTCCCAACGAACACCACCATGTGCTCGTAGCCGGCTTTCAGTTCGATTTGAGGTTCGGTCGGCTTGAAGAGTTGCAGATCCGGGCTGTTGCGAACGACGAAAACGTCGTCTTCGTGCATCTTGCCCCGCCCCAACGCACGCTCGCGATAGGACTCGTTGGTCACGATGACGCTGTCTG
>CALHCB010000162.1 GCA_937930695.1 uncultured Acidimicrobiales bacterium
CGAAGGCGTCGAAGGGCTGTGAGCCGAAGGCGTCGAAGGGCTGTTAGCCGAAGGCGTCGAAGGGAATGTCGCAGTCGGTGATCGCGTTGAGGATCTCGACGGTCTGCTCATCGGTCGGGTCAGCGCCAGTGAGCGCAGCAAGTGTCTCGATCGAAACGGCATCGATGAAGCACTCGGCCTGGTCAGTTGTAAGCGTGCTGTTCTGCGTCATGCCTTCGATGAAGAGCGTTCGGCCGCTGTCGCTGGCGAGAATGCTCTCGAGCAGAGCCGGGGACAGCGCTCCGTCGTCTAATGCCTCGCCGAGATCGTCCGCATCCATGTCGTCGAGATCGGCTTCGTCGATTTCGGTGACGGTGGTTTGCGTTGTGGCGGTGTCGTCAGCTTCGTCGTCGCTCTTGCTGGACTGAAGACCTCCCGAGGTGGTCTCGGTGGCCTGTGTCGTGGGGGCCGCAGTCGTTGTCGTGGCGGGTGCCACCGTGGTGGTGGTTTCCTCTGAAACGATCGTCGACTCGGCCACAGGAGCGAGCGTGGTGTCTGTCGCAGTGTCTGCTGAGTCGCCACAACCGGCGAGGATGAGAACGGCAACAGGAATGGCTGAGCGAATACGCATGACTTCTCCATCGGCCAAGGGGCGGGTTGTCCTTAGACCGTTCGCAACAGTAGCTGCCACTACGATCCGGCCATGGCTCATACTTCCGAGGGGCTGAGCGCCCAGTTCGACGCAACGCCCCAACAACTCGGAGTGTTGTACGACGACTGGTCAACCGGTTATGACGCCGATATGGATGCGTGGGGATACGAGGTTCCCGAGCGGCTGGCCGCGCTGGTGCCACAGTCCGCGTTGGATGTGGTGCTCGATGCCGGCTGCGGTACCGGGCGATCGGGCGTGGCGTTGCGGGCGGCCGGAGCGAAGTCCCTCACCGGGCTCGACTATTCAGCGGAGTCGTTGCAGTTGGCGGCAGAACGCACCATGGAAGATCAGCAGGTCTATGACGCCGTTGCCCAGGCCGATCTGACCAAACCATTGGAACTCGAGACCGGCTCCTTCAGTGCGGTCGTGAGTGCTGGTGTGTTCACCTATCTGCCCGATGTCGAAGCCGCAGTGCGAGAGTTCATTCGAATCAGCCGGCCTGGTGGGTTTGTCGTGTTCTCTCAACGGACCGATCTTTGGCGCTCTCGGGAATGTGCGTCGGTGCTGGCAGGAGTCAGATCCGACGTCGATTCGCTGGAATGGAGTGAACCGCAGCCGTATCTTCCCGGACATCCGGAATATGGCGATTCGATCCAGGTTCGCTATGTGTCGCTCGTCGTCTGAAAGACGGTGCGTTGAGAGCCGGTCTTACGATCCGGTCAGGAAGTCAAGGATCGCTGGATATGCGGTGCGATCCTGTAACAGGAACAGGTGCCCGCCGTCGAAGGTCATACACCGGGCGCCGGGAATCGCAGCGGCAATTCGCTCGGAGTTGATCGGCGGGGCGAGGTCGTCGTATGCCCCTGCACACACAAGGGTCGGCGACGTGATCTTCTTGAGACTCGCCTCGACGTCGTGGCCGCTTCTGGCCTCTAGCTGGGCGAGATATCCGGCTTGGGACTCTGGCGTTCTCTCCGTGCGAACTCGGGCGATGTACCGGTCATAGATCGGTCCGAGGCCGGGGATCGGATCGTCCTGCCCCGGGTCCCATCGATTGTCGAGCAATCCGAGACGGACCTCGAGCCTCGCCTCGACGTCGAGAGCCTCAATGGTGTGGAGCGGAAAGCTCGGATGCAGTCCGCCGGGCGAGGTGCAGTTGAGCACGAGCCTCCCGACGCGTTCCTGATGACGAATGGCCAAGTGCTGGGCCACCATGCCGCCAAAGCTGGTGCCGACGACATGGACTCGCTCCCAACCAAGAGCATCGAGGAGTCCACACGCATCATCGGCATAGTCGGCCATGGTGTGGGGGCCAGGGGGTTTGGATGTTTGGCCGAGTCCTCGTTGGTCATAGTGCGCGACGCGAAACGATCGGTTGAGCGGCGAGCGATCAGGGAATGAGTGTCGAAGATCGCCACCAGTTCCGGAGATGTAAAGGACAGGGAGTTCAGCCGGGTTGACGAGGTCTTGATCCCCATGAGGCCCGTGGATCTCGTAGTACATCTCCAGTGATCGCACGCTGGCAAAAGGCATCGTCAGGCTCCGCTCGCAGTCGTGATTGATGTTGGCACAGGATGTTGCGGGCGATCAGGGGAGCGGTCCCTGGTCTCTCCAACCCCGAACCAAAAGAGGAAGACACCGAGAAAGGACACGGTGCCAAGCGCCGCCGCTGATGAGGACAAGCCGGTGGAGTCAGCGAGGAGTCCGACCGCGACGGGTCCAGCGATCTTGCCCGCATCGCGAACCGTGCCTAGTGCACCGAGAAACTGGCTCGGAGCGGCCGTCGGAGCCAGATCAGCAGCGATCGTCAACATGGTGCCGGAGCCGAGGCCGTTGCCGATTCCGATCACCGTGGCGGCCGCGGCGATACCGAGCTCAGTCTGGACGGTGGCGAGAACAAAGAGCCCGATGCCGAGGAGCGAGAACGATGGAACGATGGCGGACAATCGGCCGAATCGATCCATGAGGACACCAGCGATCGGAAACAACAACAAGTCAGCGAGGCCGCCGATGGCCACCAACGCGCCGATCTCATCTTCTGCGAGCCCGATCTTGTCGCCGAGAAGTGGCAACACGACGAAACGTCCCTGGCGGGCAGCCATGACGCAAATCTGTGCCGCACCAGCAATGGCCAGTGTCGGCAGGTAAGGACGGAGGGAGTGGTGGGGAGCGTCGCGTCGCGTCGTTCCCGACCCCGCGGCGACGCCGTTGCGGCGATGCCAGACCAGCAGCGGGACGAGGCCAACGACCGTGACGATGCCCGTGGCGGCGAAGGCAGTGGCGAATCCGTAGTTGGCCGCGAGCACACCGCTCACGACGGGGCCGATGAGGAAAGCGAGCCGTGTCGTTCCTCCGAAGAACGACATTGCTCGCCCGCGGGTCCGCGGATCGACGGTTCGTGTGAGGAAGGTTTGGCGAGATAGCAGCCAGCCAACTGAGCCAACGCCCCACACGAACCGGAGCCCAACGAGCGCGACAGCGAATCCAGCGAACCCGGTGAGCCCCGCCATAAGTCCCATGACGATGAGCGATCCCACCATCACGGGCGTTTCACCGACTGTGGTCAACAGCTTGCCAAACGGAACTTGGGCCATCATCGAACCGATACCGGCGGCTGCGATGATCAGCGAGACCATCGTGAACGAAAGCCCCAGATCGCGCAGATATAGAGGCAGAATTGGCACGAGCATGGCTGCTCCGCCGTTCACCGCCAGCACAGGCAAGTAGACAGGCAAGACCAGTTGCCGAAGAATCTCGAACGACGATGCATCCGTGGGGGCGGCAGATGTCGTCACTCGCCGGACCGTATCGGTTGCGCAGTCGTTGAGGAAAATGGCGGACTGGCTCGTAGTTGCGGATGAGGTTCCCGAATCTGGTTCACTTGCGCCGGTGAGTCCTTCATCCTCAGCCGACAAGTCGGCCTCTTCCGACGGCAAGCCGACGAAACCGGCCAACGATCGCGCGGC
This sequence comes from uncultured Acidimicrobiales bacterium, assembly GCA_937930695.1. GTDB lineage: Bacteria > Actinomycetota > Acidimicrobiia > Acidimicrobiales > SZUA-35 > CALEWY01. The sequence goes on from CALHCB010000162.1 coordinate 3,598, forward strand.
CAGTCGAGAGCTCAGGGAATGGGCGTTCGCAACAGGCGACAAGGAATCATCGCTGCGCGTGTACCGGGGACTGCGCCGAACCATTCGACGGACGCTGTTTCCGTTCTTTCGGATGCGATCAGAGGGAATCGAAACGCTGGATCTGCCCGGGGCCACCATTCTTGCCCCGGTCCACCGATCGCATTTGGACAGCGTTCTGCTGGCGTGCCTGTGTGAACGGCGGATCCGAGCTTTGGGCAAGGAATCGCTGTTCACCGTTCCGGTTCTCAAGTACTTCTGCGCTGCTCTTGGAGCGATTCCCGTGCGTCGCGGAGAGGCCGACCGAGAAGCGCTCAGCGCTGCGAAAACGCTGCTCGATCGGGGAGAATCCATGATTGTCTTTCCCGAAGGTGGGCGACAGACGGGTCATGCCGTTCAGGAGTTGTTCGACGGAGCGGCATGGTTGTCGGCTCGAACCGGGGCGAAGGTCGTGCCCGTTGGGATCTCTGGCACGGGCGAGGCGCTGGGCGAGGGTTCTCGGTTCGTCAAACGAACAAAGATTGCCATCGTCGTTGGCGATCCGATCGACGCTCCGACGGGGGCAGATGGAAAGCGAGCGAACCGGGACGAGCTGCGGACCTTCACCGCGGACCTCCAGCTTCGCATCCAGGAATGCCAGGACCGAGCGCTGGCGCTACGGTCCAGCTGAGCGGCCGGTTTGGCCTTCGCGCCAACCAGCCCTTTCGACAGATCATGGGTGTGGGGAACTAGTGTCGACCGGCAACGGAGACACGAATACAGGGGACACGATCGATGAGTTTGCGAAGCACCGCTGCCGGGCCAACGGACACGCCGCTACTGAATGAGACCATCGGGGCGAATTTTGCCAGGACGGTCGCAGAGCATGGCGATCGCGAGGCGCTCGTTGTCCGTCACCAGGACATTCGCTGGACCTACAACGAGTTGGACGCACATATCGAACAAGTCGCTCGTGCGCTGCTTGCTCGCGGTTTCGTCAAGGGCGACCGAATCGGAATCTGGTCGCCGAACCACGCCGAATGGGTGCTCATCCAATATGCGACCGCCCGCATCGGCGTGATCATGGTGTGTCTCAATCCGGCGTACCGCACCCATGAGGTGCAGTACGCCCTTCAACAATCGGGTTGCCGGGGACTGGTGGCTGCCACTGACTTCAAGACCAGCAACTACGTCGCCATGATTGAAGAGGTTCGACCGGATCTGCCTGACCTCGAGCAGGTGATTTTCATTGGGACAGACGACTGGGTCGATTTGGTGGCCGGAGCCGCCTCGGTGTCGGCCGAACAATTGGCCGCAGCCGAGGCTGACCTGCAGCCCGACGATCCCATCAACCTGCAATACACCTCGGGAACGACCGGCTTTCCCAAGGGTGCCACTCTGACCCACAAGAACATCTTGAACAACGGCTACTTCGTCGCTCGCGCCTGCAACTACACCCACGAGGACCGGGTGTGCATCCCCGTGCCCTTCTACCACTGCTTCGGCATGGTGATGGGCAACCTCGGGTCGACAACGCACGGGGCGACGATGGTGATCCCGGCTGCCGCGTTCGAACCTGTGGCCACGTTGAAGGCGGTGGCCGAAGAAAAGTGCACCAGTCTCTATGGCGTACCCACGATGTTCATCGCCCAGCTGGCCGATCCGTCGTTCAGCGAGCACGATCTTTCGAGTCTGCGCACGGGGATCATGGCAGGCTCGCCCTGCCCGATCGAGGTGATGAAGCAGGCGATCGAGCAAATGAACATGGACCAGGTCACCATTGCCTACGGCATGACCGAGACGTCGCCGGTGAGCACGCAGACCGGTGTCGACGACGACATCGACAAGCGAGTGGCGACGGTCGGCCAGGTGCACCCCCATGTCGAGGTCAAGATCATTCATCCGGAGACGGGAGAAACCGTCGAACGTGGTGAGTCTGGCGAGTTCTGCACCCGGGGCTACTCGGTGATGAAGGGGTACTGGAACGATCCGGAGAAGACGGACCTGGCGATTGACGCCGAGGGCTGGATGCACACCGGTGACATCGCAACGATGGACGGCGAGGGCTATGTCAACATCGTCGGACGCATCAAGGACATGATCATCCGAGGTGGGGAGAACGTGTACCCCCGAGAAATCGAAGAGTTTCTCTATAGCCACCCAAAGATCAAGGATGTGCAGGTCATCGGGGTGCCCGATGCCAAGTACGGCGAAGAGGTCATGGCCTGGGTCCAAACGGAGGAGGGCGTGTCGCTCTCGGTCGAAGAGGTCCGGGACTTCTGCAAAGGACGCATCGCGCACTACAAGGTGCCGCGCTATGTCAACGTGGCCGCAGAGTTCCCGATGACGGTGACCGGCAAGATTCAGAAGTACAAGCTGCGTGAAGTCGCGATCGAGGAACTTCAGCTCGGTGGCCAAATCCAAGAGACTGCATGAGATCGGGAACATCATGAAGGTTGAAATCTGGTCCGACATCGTGTGTCCGTGGTGCTTCATCGGCAAGCGCCGATTCGAAACAGCACTCGCGATCTTCAGCGAACAACACCCTGACGTCGAGGTGGAGGTTGCCTATCGCGCCTTTCAGCTCGATCCGACTGCGCCCCCCGGTGTCATGGAACCGGTTCGCATCGCATATGAGAAGAAATTCGGTGGTCCCGAGAAGGCCGCGGAGATCATTGACCGAGTAACCGCTGAGGCCGCCGGTGAGGGCCTCGACTTCAACATGGACATCGCGCTTCGAGCGAACACGCTGCTTTCACACCGTCTGCTGGTGTTGGCAGAACAGCAGGGTTGCCAGCTCGAACTCAAGGAGCGTCTGATGAAGGCGTACTTCAGCGAAGGAATCGCCATCGGCGATCCGGATGAACTGGTGCGGCTCGCAGCGGAAGTTGGCCTCGACCCCACTACAGCTCGAACCTGGCTCGAGGGTGACGACGGCAAAGCAGAGGTGCTCGAACACCTTGAGTTCGCTGGAGCCGCAGGAATCTCCTCGGTGCCAACGTTCGTGTTCAACCGGGAGCATGGCGTACCGGGCGCGCAACCCGCAGACATGTTCGTCAAGATCCTCGAAGAGCTCGCAGCAGCCGAATAGGGCGCCGTGATCGTCTGGATCAATGGCACCTTTGGCGTCGGGAAAACAACCACGGGAACCATCGTCGCGCGGACGCCGGGTTGGCGAATGTTTGATCCTGAACATGTTGGCTACATGCTCGCCACGAATCTGAAAGACGTAGATTTCGACGACTTTCAGGAGCTTCCACCTTGGCGGACGCTTGTTCCGGCCGTGATGGATGAGGTGTACCACTACACAAAATGCTCAGCCTTGGTGGCTGTGCAAACGGTGTTGGCTCAAGAAGTCTGGAACGAGTTGAAGGCAGGATTCGCCAGCCTTGACCAACCAGTCTTTCATGTGGTTCTTGATTGCGAGACTGCTGAGATCCGGCGACGCATCGAAGCTGATCAGGTGGAGAGCCAGGCCAAAGAGTGGCGGCTCGGCCATCTCGAGGTGTTCGAGCGGGAACGGGATCGACTCGTTGGGTCTGCCGACCTCGTCGTGAATACAACCAATCTCACACCGAACGCAACCGCCTCGACGGTCATCGATGCCGTTCGGGACAGACATCGAAGTTGATCAGAAGATCTGACGGAAGAGGACATCGCCATGGATCTGGAACTCACCAACAAGCGAGTGTTGATCACCGGAGGGAGCCGAGGTATCGGCCGGGCCATCACGAGGACATTTCTTGCCGAGGGCGCCCGAGTCGCCATTTGCGCCCGAGGGGAGGCTGACCTCGTCGACGCGGCAACCGAGTTGGGCTCCTTCGGAGAAGTTCATCACCGCCCGACCGATATTGGCGTGGTCGGCGAGCCAGCAGCACTGGTCGACTGGGCCGTCGAGTCGTTGGGTGGTCTCGACGTGGTCGTCTCGAATGTCTCCGCGATGGCTGGGCCCGACTGGGAAGCGTCATGTGCTGTTGATCTGATCGGCGCCGATGCACTCATTCGCTCTGCTCTTGGCCATATGGAGGACAACGCAGGAGCGAACATCATCTGTATTGGGTCGCGTGCGGCCAGCACCGCGGCCGCTCGCATCCCGGCATACGCCGGAGTCAAAGCCGCGACCGTGAGCATGATCAAGTCGTTGTCCCGGGAGATTGCCCGCCGAGGCATCCGCGCCAATGTCGTGTCTCCCGGCGACATCATCTTCCCTGGAGGTGCCTGGGACCAGGCACGCGTCGAAGACGGCAAGCTCTGGAACGCCATTCTTCGAGAGAACCCGCTACGACGGCTCGGCGAGCCTGAAGAGATCGCAGATGTTGTTGCGTTCGTGGCGAGCGCTCGGGCGAGTTTCATGACCGGCGCCAACGTCCTCGTCGACGGTGGCGCCACGACCGGCATCCAGATCTAGCCCGGAAACGCAATCGGTGAGCGCGGTTCAAATGGCAGCGCGTAGCGCGATCGCTGCTTCTTCTGGAACGACCGTGTTGAAAAACTCACCAGAACCGAGTTCTCCCGCCGCGACGAACCTCATGACTCCCTTTGCTCGCCAGGGAGTGACGATGTCGATGAGGAGAGACGCGTGGGGCCACGGCTTGCCATCGGTTGGTTTCTGGTGGATCCACATCATGTAAGGGGTGCGAGCCTCGAACAGTCGATCGAATCGCTCGGTCGCGTCCACAAGGAGTTCAGCGAGACCATCCCGAAGCTCTGAGCTGAGTGAAGGAAGGTCCGACACCGGCTCGTGCGGGGCCAACCGAAGGGCGTAGGGAAACGTTGGAGCATATGGGACCCAGCTCGACCAACCGGGCGTCGCTGCGACAAGCCGATCCTCGCCTGGGCCTTCGGGAACAGCACGAGCCTCGAGGGCTCGAAGGGGGAGCTGAGGAACGTGGTCAAAGGCGTAGATCTGGCCGTGCGGATGGCTGATCGTCGCACCGACCTCGGGGCCCCGATTCTCAAAGACGAGCACGTAGTCGACGTCGTCCTGTTCTCCGAGTGCTGTTGTCCGCTCAGCCCACATGTCGATGACGGATCGAGCACCGTCGACTCCGAGCTCCCAGAAGGTTGCATCGTGTTCGGGGCTATAGAGGACGACTTCGGCGCGCCCGGCCTTGAGCGCAGGCCAGCGGTTGGGGAACCACTTCGTTGCGTACGGCTCAGGCGCTTCTCGGCCACCGACGCAGAACGGGCACCCCGACGTCGGAAGGTTTGGTCGCTTCTGGCGACTTCCGACGATCGTGACTGGTTCGCCCGTGATGACATCAAGGCGCCGATCGATCAAACCAACCGCAATTCGGTGTCGGCGTCGACGAAGGCTTGCACAGCAGCCGACGGAAGATCCTTGTCGGAGATGACGTGATCTGCGACCTCGAGCGCGGCGATTTGTGCCAATCCTCTGGTGCCCCACTTGGTGTGGTCGGCCACGACGGTTGACCGTTGGGCCGAACGCAGGAAGGCGGCGTTGAGTTCCGCCTCAGCAATGTTTGGCGTGGAATAGCCGATGGCTGCGTCCATGCCATGCACACCCATGAAGAGAACGTCGACGTTCAACCGAGCGAGTGCGGCGAGGGCGATCGGCCCAACGAGTGCATCAGACGGTGTGCGCACTCCGCCCGTCAGCACCACCGTGAGATCTGACCGCCTGGAGGTGTAGAGCATGCGGGCGACCGATGTGCTGTTCGTGACAACCGTGAGGTTCTCGATGTCGAGCAGATACTTCGCCATGGTCCAGGTCGTGGTACCGGCAGTGAGGCCGATGGCAGATCCGGGGGCCACGGTGTCTGCAGCTGCCGCCGCGATTCGCTCTTTCTCGCCCTGCTGGCGTCGCTGCTTGGCTTCGAAACCAGGTTCGTTGCTGCTGCCAGCACCCACCCTCGTCGCGCCACCGTGGACCTTGTGAATGAGATGCCTTGCCGCTAGTGCATCAAGGTCCCGACGGATCGTCATGTCAGAGACGCTTAACAACTCAGAGAGCTCACGAACGCGGGCCGACCCGTGGCGGCTCACCGCCTCCAAAATGAGATCGTGTCGTTGGCGAGCAAGCATGACACTCCAGAGTTGATCGAAGTCAGTCGAAAAGTCAACACTTTCGCACATTCTTTGCTGCGTGTTTCGTCTGTCGGGGGCGTTCTTGCCCCCAAGAAGCGTGTAAGCGGGCGGTAATCGCATTGCGGCCTGACTTCAACATGACGAGAAACCTTGACATAGGGACGATGAAATGAAAGATTCTGATCGCTTCTGAATGATCTCGTTCGATTTCGTTCATTGATGAGAGCTAGTACAACTGCCTCGCACATGCGGGGAAACAAAAGGGAGAAACCATGTCTGAGCTGAGCCTGCCTCGTTCACCGAGTCCGTCCAAGGCCGGATTCCACCTACCTCGCCGCACCATGCTCAAAGGTGCTGCTGGCGCCGCCGGTGTTGCCGCGTTCCCCGGATTGCTCGCCGCATGTGGTGACTCCGATGACGCAACGACCGACGCCGGAGGCACTGCCTTCGAGATCGGCAACGCCAGTGGTGATCTGACCATCGGCTCCAACTACTCCAACGAACTGCCCCAAGCTGGCCTCGCTGCTGCCGCCGCCGCCATTCCCAATGCTGACGTAACCCCCGTCATCAACGAGGTCGACCACAACACGTTCCAGGAGAACATCTCCACCTATCTCCAGAACCCAGACGACATCGTGCCGTGGTTCGCTGGCTACCGCATGCAGTTCTTCGCCGAGCAGGGTCTTCTCGGTGACATCACCGACGTGTGGGACGCCGGCCTCAACGACGAGCTGTCGAGTGGCTTCAAGACCGCTTCGACCGGCCTCGACGGCAAGCAGTACTTCGTGCCATGGACTTACTACGCATGGGGCGTTTACTACCGTCCGAGCCTCTGGGCCGACAACGGCTGGGAAGTTCCGAACACCGTTGATGATCTGACGGCACTCGCCACAGACATGGATTCGGTTGGCATCACGCCCTTCGCGTTCGCCAATGACGGTTTCTGGCCAGCAATGGGAACCTTCGATCAGCTCAACTTCCGGATCAACGGCTATCAGTTCCACGTCGACCTCATGGCCGGCCGCGAATCCTGGACCGATGACCGAGTCAAGGAAGTCTTCGCAACGTGGGAGACTCTCCTTCCGACGCACCAGGCCGACCCGAATGGTCGCACCTGGGAAGAGGCTGCTGCGGCAGTGGTCAACAAGGAAGCCGCGATGATGACCATCGGAACGTTCATCGGTTCGCAGTTCCCCGAGGACGAAATCGAAGACCTCGACTTCTTCCCGTTCCCCGAAATCAATCCGGACTACGGCACCGAGGTCGTCGAAGCACCGATCGACGGTTGGATGATGGCGGCAGATCCGGCAAATGTCGATGCTGCCAAGGAGATGCTCTACCACTTCGGTACCGGCACCGCCCAGGACGCATACCTCGCCGAGGATCCGTCGGTTGTTGCCCCGTCCGGCTCGGTCAACACGTCGGTCTGGAGCCCGCTCCAGAACAAGGTGTTCGAGACGGTTCAGAACGCCAAGTTCGTGACGCAGTTCCTCGACCGCGACACGAGCCCCGACTTCGCCTCCGGCGTTGCGGGCCCACGTATTGCTGACTTCCTCGCCGATCCGAGCTCAATCGATTCGGTCCTGGAGGACATGCAATCCCAGGCCGAGGTTCTCTTGGGCGAGTGAGGTAACGCACCATGGCCACCATCTCCCCGACAAAGACTCCCCTGAAGAAAGGGAAGCCTCGTCGCGGGAAGGGCCCCATGGCATTAAGTGGTCGGGATCGCACTGTCTTCTTTTTGATGGTCGCGGTCCCGACCTTTTTCCACGTCTTGTTGGTCTGGGTCCCGACGCTTGCATCGATCTTCTTCTCATTCACCGACTGGAATGGCATTCGGTTCGATTCGATCAGTTTCGTTGGGCTGCTGAACTACGAGCAGATCTTCACCGTCTTTGAACGAGACTTCTTCCAAGCAGCACTCAACAATCTGGTGCTGCTTGTCTTCTTGTTCGTCGGGCCAACCCTGTTCGGCATGCTGTTGGCCTACCTTCTCGACAAGAATCTGAAGGGCGGCAGGATCTACCAGAGCGTGTTCTACACGCCGGTTGTTCTCTCGCTCGCCGTCGTCGGCTTCATGTGGCAGAGCGTCATCTACTCGACCGAGAACGGCCTGGCGACCGAGTTGTTCGGTGGTGGTGAAGGAGTCAACTGGCTCGGCAACCAGGACTATCTGATTGCCTTCAGCGACAACCTCGGAATCTCCAAGAACTTCATCGCCATCTTGGTCGCCATCTCGTGGCGGCACGCCGGGTACATCATGGTCCTCTATCTGGCAGGTATGAAGAGCGTGGACCAGTCGTTGCGTGAGTCTGCCGCACTCGATGGTTGTAACGAGTGGCAGGCATTTCGCCATGTGCTGTTCCCGACCCTCAAGCCAATCAACGTTGTCGTTGCGGTGATCACTGTGATCGAGGCCCTGCGTGCGTTCGACATCATCTATGTCCTCAACACGCCGCGCCGTACACAAGTTCTTTCGATCTTGACCACGAACAATCTGCTCGGTGAGGGCGGCGGCAATGTTGGCCGAGGATCTGCCTACGCCGTGTTGTTGTTCCTCCTTTGTCTCGGATTCGTGATTTGGTACGTCACGAACCACTACCGCGAGAGTGAGCTCTAGATGGCTGCAACCACGGTCGTTGGCGCAAAGAAGCGACTCACTCCGGGTCGCGTCGTCCTCCACCTCTTTCTCATCACAACGGCGATCGTCTGGCTCGTCCCGATCGTCGGCGCCGTCTACGCCTCATTTCGCCCCTTTCAGGAGACGGTCCGAGACGGCTATCTGTCGATTCCTGATTCCTTCACGCTCGACAACTATCGGAACGCGTGGGAACAGGGTGACATCCTCGGGAAGTACTGGAACACCCTGCTGATCCTGGTGCCAGCGCTCACCCTCACGCTGTTCTTCTCCTCGATGGTCGCGTTTGCAGCGAGCAGATACAGCTGGAGATTCAACGTCGGGTTCCTGGTGCTGTTTACTGCAGGAAACCTGTTGCCTCAGCAGATCATCATTCAGCCACTCTTCCAGATGTACAACAGGACACCCCTGCCGGACTTTCTTTCCAACTCCGGCAAGCTGAACGGATCAACATGGGGACTGATCCTGATCCATGTGGCGTTCCAAAGCGGATTCTGCACGTTTGTGTTGAGCAACTACATGAAGCTCTTGCCGAAGGAACTCAACGAGGCAGCGGTCGTGGACGGTGCCAGTGTTTGGACCACATATTGGCGAATCATCATGCCGCTCACCCGGCCGGCCCTTGCTGCCCTGGCGACGCTCGAGTTCACCTGGATCTACAACGACTTTTTCTGGGCCGTTGTTCTTGAACAGCAGGGTGATGACCGCCCGATCACCTCGTCGCTGGCAAACCTTGGTGGGGAGTTCTTCACCGATGACAACCTCATCGCTGCAGCTTCTGTCTACGTGGCGATTCCCACTCTCGTGGTTTACTTTGCCCTTCAGAAGCATTTCATCGCCGGGCTGACCCTCGGCGCCAACAAGGGCTGATCTCGAGCCACATCGCGGAGTTCTGAATATGTCTGCTGCTTTGACCCTCCGCGCCGGTTCGACATCGGTCGTCATCGATACCTCGGCTGCGATGCCTGCGATTGTCCAGGTCGGGCCGAGAATCGAAGCGTTCAACCCCCAAGCTCTCGGCCTGCCTGTCGCTCATGCGACGCTCGATGTTCCCGCCAACATTGGTGTGCTCACCGAGAACGCGACAGGTTTCCTCGGCCGGCCAGGCCTCATCGGTCATCGCCCGGATGGATCGGCGTGGTCCCCACGGTTCTCGTCGATGACCGATCCGCAGGTCAGCGGCGACCGCGCAACGTTCTCGCTGCATGATCCAGTCGCTCAACTCGAACTCGAGGTAGCCGTTCGAATCACGCCTAGCGACACCGTGGTCGTCGCATTGGCGCTCACCAACATTGGGGCGACGCCCTATTCAGTCCTTCGACTCTCACCATCTGTTGCCCTTCCTTCGCACGCCACCGAACTTCTGAGCTTCACCGGCCGTTGGTGCAAAGAGTTCCAGCCACAGCGTCAAGACTTCACGGGGCTATCGGTGATCGAGAATCGGCGAGGTCGAACCTCCCATGACCAGATGCCAGCGATCTTCGCTGGATCCGCAGGCTTCGGAGAGCAACAGGGCGATGTCTGGGGCCTACAACTGGCCTGGAGCGGGAACTATGAGCTGGCTGCTGAACAACTGACTGACGGACGACGCCATATCCAGGCGGGGGAGTTGCTGTCGCCGGGGGAGGTCGTGCTTGCGCCCGGAGGGACCTATCGATCCCCCGAGGTCGTCATCGCTGCGAGTGACGAAGGACTCTCGTCGACAAGCCAACGCTTTCACCGTCATGTGCGCCACCATCATCCGCTGTCTGGCCCGCGCAAGGTGATCCTCAACACGTGGGAGGCCGTGTACTTCGATCACGATCTCGACACCCTTTCGGACCTCGCAGCAGCTGCCTCAGAAGTCGGAGTTGAGCGATTTGTCCTGGACGATGGCTGGTTTGGTAGTCGTCGAGATGACACCAAGGGACTTGGTGATTGGTGGGTGAGTCCGGACGTGTGGCCGGAGGGGCTGCACCCGATCGTCGATCTTGTGACGGGTTACGGCATGGAGTTCGGTTTGTGGGTCGAGCCCGAGATGGTGAACCCTGATTCTGAGTTGTACCGAGCACACCCCGACTGGACGCTGACGACGCCCGGCTACGAGCCAGTGTTGGGTCGAAACCAGTTGGTGCTGGATCTCGGTCGGAAGGTTGTGCAGGACTATCTCTATGACCAGATCAGTTCGCTCCTGGACGAGTACGACATCTCCTACTTGAAATGGGACATGAACCGGGACGTCATCCAAGGTTCGCACTGTGAGACCGCTGAAGATCCTGGCCGCCCGGGAACCTCTGGCCACGTGGTCGGTCTGTACACCCTGCTCGATCGATTGCGGGCGGCGTATCCAAGGGTCGAGATCGAAAGCTGTGCGTCAGGCGGCGGTCGTGTGGATCTCGAGATGCTGCGTCGCACCGATCGGGTCTGGACATCGGACTGCAACGACGCGCTGGAACGCCAGGCCATCCAGCGCGGTTTCACCATGCTGTTCCCGCCCGAGGTAATGGGCGCCCACATCGGGCCGCACATCGCCCACACAACGCATCGCGCCCAGAACCTCGGGTTCCGAATGGCTACGGCGATCTTCGGAGCGCTTGGAATCGAGTGGAATCTCCTCAGTGCTACGGCTTCTGAGCGAGATGAGGTCGCAGGGGCGATCGCGCTCTACAAGCGGCTGCGACCTCTCCTTCATGAGGGTGATGTGATTCGAGTCGATCACCCAGACCCCGCGGCGATCGTGCACGGTGTGGTGTCTCCAGATCGCACTCACGCTGTCATGGCGTATGTCCAGCTCACCCCGAGCCTGACGACGGTTCCACTGCCGGCACGTTTTGCTGGGCTCGATTCCGCCAAGCTCTACACATGCGTGCTTCAGGACCCTGTTGGTTCCATGCGTGAGTTCGGCAGGGTTCGCCCCGCCTGGATGAGCCGGACCGGTGAGTCCGCAACGAGTGAAATTGAGCTGACAGGTGCACAGCTGATGGAGTCCGGGCTGCAGTTGCCCGTGCTTCATGCTGAGTCCGTTGTGCTTGTGGAACTGTCGGCCGTGTGACCGAGATGCGTTTGGCTATTACGGTCGTGCCCAATGCCACAACCCGAACTCGCCTCTGAAGTCGTCGTCCCCGGCGGGTTCTTCGATGTACAGATCAACGGGGGATGGGGGCATCACTTCTCCGACGACCCTTCGTCGATCTGGAGCGTCGGTGCCCGATTGGTGGAGCACGGGGTGACGCGGTTTCTGCCGACGCTCATCAGCTCCGGCTTCGCTCGGCTCGATGAGGGGCTGGAGATCCTTCAGGCCGGTCCGCCGACTGGATACGTCGGCGCCCGCCCGCTGGGGTGGCATCTTGAGGGACCCTGGTTCAACCCGGCACGCGCCGGGGCTCATGACCTTGCTGCGATCCGACCTTCGAGTGAGCGAGAACGAGGCGGGCTGAGTGTCGAACGCGGAGTCCGTCTCATCACGCTGGCACCCGAGATCGAAGATGGACTCCGGGCGATCGCTGAGCTTTCTTCTCGAGGGGTCGTGATCTCGATGGGACACTCGGACGCGACTGCGGCGCAATCAGTCGAGGGAATCGCTGCTGGTGCCCGAATGGGTACGCACTTGTTCAATGCCATGGGAGGTTTACACCATCGGCAACCTGGGCTCGCGGCCACGCTGCTCACCGACAATCGAGTCAGCCCGAGCATGATTGTCGATGGCCATCATGTGGCGCCCGAGATGGTCCGCCTGGCGTGGAAGCTGGCAGGATCACGGATCGTTCTCGTCAGTGACGCAGTCTCGCTGCTCGGCACAACGAGTGACCCTGTCGCTCGGCTCTCCGACGGCACGATCGCAGGCGCAACGATCGCGCTCGATCAATGCGTGCGGAACCTCGTCGAGTTCACCGGGTGCTCGCTGGCAGAGGCAGCGGCTGCTGCGTCGGCTCGACCAACACACATCCTCGGGATGGCCGCTGATCCCGGGGATCAGACGGTCCTCGATGGGGATGGCAATGTTCTTCGTACGGAGATCGGCGGAGCACTGGTGTTCGAGCGCTGAACAACCGGTAGGTTCGCACTGTGTCGAAGGTCTTGATGTCATTGCCCGTCGGTGAGCGAGTAGGAATAGCGTTCTCCGGAGGTTTGGATACCTCCGCTGCTGTCGCCTGGATGCGAGAGCGAGGGGCTATTCCGTATACCTACACCGCAGATCTCGGTCAGTACGACGAGCCCGATCTCGGCGATGTGCAGAACCGAGCGACGGTCTATGGCGCCGAAGCTGCCCGACTCGTCGACTGTCGAGCCGATCTGGTTCGTGAAGGCCTCATGGCGCTCCAATGCGGCGCCTTTCACATTCGGACAGCTGGGCGGACTTACTACAACACGACCCCACTGGGCCGAGCAGTGACGGGAACGTTGCTGGTGCGGGCAATGAAGGAAGACGGCGTCGACATCTGGGGCGATGGCTCGACCTACAAGGGCAATGACATCGAGCGGTATTACCGGTACGGACTGATGGTCAACCCGAACCTGCGGGTCTACAAACCATGGCTCGACCCGGCCTTCGTCGACGAGCTCGGTGGGCGCACGGGAATGAGTGAGTTCCTTGTCGAGCGAGATCTCCCGTATCGGGACTCAGTCGAGAAGGCGTATTCGACCGACGCCAACATCTGGGGAGCGACGCACGAAGCGAAGGCGCTCGAAGAACTGTCCAACAGCATGGAGATCGTCAACCCCATCATGGGCGTTGCCCACTGGGACCCGAACGTCGAGATCGAGACCGAGGACGTCTCGATCCGGTTCCACGAGGGCTGGCCCGTTGCGATCAACGGCATTGAGTTTTCCAACCAGGTTGATCTGGTGATGGAAGCGAACACCATCGGTGGACGGCATGGTCTCGGCATGAGCGATCAGATCGAGAATCGCATCATCGAAGCGAAATCGAGGGGCATCTATGAGGCTCCGGCTCTCGCCCTTCTGCAGATCGCTTACGAGCGACTCATCAGTGCCATCCACAACGAGAACACCGTGGAGAACTACGCAACGATGGGCCGCAAACTGGGTCGGCTTCTCTACGAAGGCCGCTGGTTCGACCCGCAGAGCCTGATGCTGCGCGAGCCCCTGCTGCGATGGGTTGGCTCGGCCATCACCGGTGAGGTCACGGTTCGTCTACGGCGGGGTGACGACTACTCCATTCTCGACACCACGGGAATCGGTTTCACCTACGAACCTGATCGTCTCTCGATGGAACGAGTCGAGGACGAGGCCTTCGGGCCGCTCGATCGAATCGGGCAACTCACGATGCGGAACCTCGACATCAGCGACAGTCGAGACAAGCTCGCCTACTACCGAGACGTTGGCACGCTCGGCTCAAACGGAATCCCCGAACTCGAGTAGCTGGTCGTGGGGAACTACCACTCGCTCTGTGGAGCGATCGGCGCGTGTGGGTTCTCCAGCGGCAACCGGGTGGTCATCGGCCATTGGGACGACAGTCCGATCGGGCCGTTCGGCGACGTGATGTGGGCTGAGCCCGACGATCACCGAACCCTCATTGCCAGCTCGTCGAGCGCGGCGACCTTCATCACGACTGTGTACGAATTCGATTCGGTGATTGTTGAGAAGGATCTCGCTATCAACCGGTCGGCGACTCGCCTGACAGTTCGATGGCCTAACGGCTCGCTCGAAGCCGGTCTTGGACGGGCGGTGCCCTTCCCACCACGACCCGACTGGATTACTGAACGAATCGAACGATCGGTCGGGCGAGCAACCATGGGCGTCGAAACATACGGCACCAGCCCCACAGGAGTGGAGGAGCTCTACCGGGCTGACCGGGTGCAACGTATTCGAACCGGCTGGGCAGTTGTCGCCGGCCAGGACCTCGGCAGCATCGGGCCACCACGACCCGCTTCGAAGTTCGGGTTCTCCGAGCCGCCACCGTTTGCGTCGGTGACCCACGTTCGCCCGCGGCTCTTGGATCCGTCTGGCCGTCTCGATGAAGTCATTTCCAGGCTGAACTCAGCCCTCGACTGATCTAGAGCAGAATCGCAACCGCTTTGCCGAGGGGCTTGAATGGTGCCATGACTGACGATCGACAGAAGGAGCCGCTTTGGACTCCCGACGCAGAACGAATCGCTTCCACCGAGATGGACCGATTTCGCAAGGCTGCTGCACCCCAAGCGTCAGGCTATGACGAGCTTTGGGAGTGGTCCGTCGATGAGCCAGGAGAGTTCTGGCGAGCAATTTGGGATGACAGTGGAGTCATTGGTGATCCTGGACAAAGGCTCGCCGAGCCCGGGTCGGAGTATTGGGAGCACCGCTTCCTTCCTGACGCGACGCTCAACTACGCAGAGAATCTGCTTGCAGCGCGGCCGGGCGCCGATGAACTCGCGCTGATCTGCCTTCGGGAAGACGGGACCGAACGTTTTGTCGACCGTGATGAGTTGCGGGCCGAAGTCGGAGCCCTGGCTGACTTTTTCCGGAGCTGCGGCGTCGTGTCCGGAGACCGAGTTGCGGCGTGGATGCCGCATATCCCAGAAACCATCATCGCGTTTCTTGCGGCATCTTCCATCGGAGCTGTCTTTACGTCGACGTCGGCTGACTTCGGGCCCGATGGGGTCGTCGACCGGTTCGGCCAAACCGAGCCGAAGCTTCTGATCGCTGCTGATGGATATCTCTACGGCGGCAAGGAATTTGATTGCCTGAACCGGCTCGGTGAGATCGTCGATCGTCTGCCCTCGGTGACCGACGTTGTTGTTGTGGATCAGCTCGGGAGCGGGGCGTCGAGTGCAGCTGGCTCGCTAGGGCACATCCGGGGCGGTCGATCCTGGGCGGAGGCGGTCGAACCGCATCGTGGCGCCGAGTTGGTGTTTGAACCCCTGCCGTTCGATCACCCGATCTACATCCTGTATTCGAGTGGCACGACCGGCAAACCCAAGTGCATCGTGCATCGGGCCGGGGGAGTACTGCTGAAGCATCTCAGTGAGATTCGCCTCCATTGCGATGTCCGGCCCGGAGATCGGGTCTTCTTCTTCACCACGTGCGGCTGGATGATGTGGAATTGGCTGGTTTCGGGTCTCGCTGCCGGGGCCACGCTCGTGCTGTACGACGGGAACCCCGCCCATCCGGCGCCGGACGTGCTGTTCGATCTCGCGGATCGGCACCAATTCACGTTGTTTGGCGTGTCGGCGAAGTTCATCGATTCGTGCATGAAGTCAGGACTGACACCGCGCGAGTCTCACGAGCTCGGGTCAGTTCGCACCATCTGCTCGACAGGGTCTCCACTGAGTGATGAGGGATTCGAGTGGGTCTACGGATCGGTGAAGTCCAACGTCCACCTTTCATCGATGTCAGGAGGCACAGACCTCTGTGGTTGCCTCGTCGCCGGCGATCCCACGCGGCCTGTTCGCGCCGGTGAAATCCAGGTGCCCAATCTCGGCTTGAGAATTGAAGTGCTCGACGACGAAGGCCAACCGCTGCAGGCCCCCGAACAGGGCGAGCTGACGTGCGCAACTCCTTTTCCGTCGATGCCGATTGAGTTCTGGGGCGATTCCGATGGGTCTCGCTACCGCAGCGCCTACTTCGACCGATTCCCCGGCGTGTGGGCGCACGGTGACTTTGCTTCCTGGACCAATAGCGGTGGAATGGTGATTCATGGTCGGTCCGATGCGACGTTGAACTCGTCAGGAGTTCGAATCGGGACTGCGGAGATCTACGGCGTGGTCGAACAACTCGACGAAGTGATTGAAGCCATCGCTGTCGGGCAGTTGTGGGACAACGACACTCGCATCGTGCTGTTTCTTCGGCTTGCCGATGGAGTCGAATTGACCGAGGAACTCGAACGTCGAGTCCGCTCGGATCTTCGATCGAGTTGTTCGCCCCGCCACGTCCCAGCGATCATCAAGGCTGTCGCGGACATCCCCCGCACGAGGTCCGGCAAGATTGTCGAGCTTGCGGTGACCGAGGTGATCCACGGACGCACCCCGAAGAATCTCGAAGCGCTTGCGAATCCCGAAGCGCTCGAGTTGTTCTCCGTCTGAAGGTGTGCGCTAGCCGGACCGTGTTGGAGCCATGGTGGCCGCAGCATCTTCATCACGGATCCAGAGGCTGATCAGCGCAGCAACAGCGAAGAACAACGCCGATACGAACATGGCGCTCTGGTAGCCATCGACTCTCCCATCCAGCGTGGATGAGCCTGCCAGCCCGGTCGCAAGGACGGTCGTGCCAACAGCAACACCAATCGCGGGAGCAAGCTGTCTGGTCGTGCTGTAGATCGCGGTTGCCCGACCCATGTCAACGGGAGACATCTTGGCGTACACAGCAGCCTGGAGTGGAATGAAGATCAGTCCCATTGCGAGTCCGCGGCTGAACATCAGAAGTCGAATCACTCCGAGCCCGGTTGTCTCATCGAAGCGAGCGACGATGAGGCCGATCACCAGGGCGGCGACACAACCGACGAAGATGAGTCGTCGCGGTCCGAACCGCTTGTAGAAGAAACGGCCTGTGAACTGGCTCATCACGAGGACGCCAAGCGGTTGGGGAAAGACGGCAAGCCCGACTTCCAACGGCGATCGCCCACTCTCATTCTGCAGGAACAGCGGCAGCAGGTAGATCAGTCCGATGAATCCTGCATAGACGGGAATCGCCAAGAGGTTGCAGGCGCTGAACATCCGATCCTTGGTGAGCCGTAGAGCAAGAAGCGGTCGTTCCTTACGGAGTTCGACGAAAACGAGGGCGACGAGCAGCACGACGCCAGCGATCAGACTCACCTGAATCTGGCTCGAGTCCCACCCTCGTTCGCCTCCTCGCGAGATGCCATAGATCAGAAGACCAAGGCCGCAAGCGGACAAAATGAATCCGGAAATGTCGAACTTGCCTGCGTCCTTCGGAGGTTCCTTGCGCAGGCCGACGATGGCCAGAACGAGGGCAAGAGCGCCGATGGGCACGTTGACGAAGAAGATCCATCTCCACGAGGTGAACTCGAGAATTGCTCCGCCAACGATGGGACCGAGTGCTGGTGCAATCACGGCAACGGTGATGACCTTTCGGGAGGCTACTGATCGCTCCTCGATCGGGAACGCGTTGAAGAGCAGGGCGCTCCCGACGGGCGTGATCATTCCAGCGAACGCACCTTGCAGCGCTCGAGCCGCAACAAGTTGGTCGAGTGATTGGGCGAGTCCACAGATGATGGACGCGACGACGAACCCGGCAAGGGCCCAGATAAAGGCGGGGCGAAGGCCGATACGGTCGCCGATCCAGCCAGCCGACGCCGTCATGATTGCGAGCGCCAAGGTAAAGGAAAGAACCGTCCAGTCCATGGCCGTTGGTGCGACATCGAATTCGGTTGCCAGCGTCGGGAGGGCAACGTTGATGATCGTGCCGTCCATGATCTGCATGAAGAGGGCGCCGATATAGACACCGGCGACGATGTTCTTGTAGCCGAAGCGTTCCAGCACCTCGTGACGCTACCCGAGGCCGGGCAACGCCAGACTCATACTCGAGGAGGGCTGAGGATGGAACTCGGCACGTGAGTCATGCCTTGGGTACGTCGCGGAAGGCGATGTTCTTGTCGAGTTCTGGTTCCTTCGGCAATCCGAGGACGCGCTCGCCAATGATGTTCCGTTGAATCTGGTCGGTGCCGCCACCAATCGAGGTGAAGAAGGCGTTCAGCAGCGAATAGGTCGCGTCGGCCGATCGAGGCGAATCCAGACCGCCGATCATCCCCTCGGCTCCCAACAGTTCGGTCTGCAACGAACCAGCGGTGTGGAGGATGCCGGACATGGCGAGCTTGCCCAGCGACACGATGGGCGATGAGGTTCCCTGCTCGAGTGCTGCCTTGGCCCGTTCATTGTTCCACTCGTTGACCTTTCGCATGGCGTGCAGCTTCATCAGCCGCTGACGAATCATCGGATCGGTTGCCCGTCCGGTATCGCGAGCGAGATCCAGGAGCGTGACGTCCGGAATGGGAGCGCTGGCCTCGTCGCCAGCCTGTCGGACTGCATCGGTGGAGTCGGCGTGGGCTCGGCGCCGACCGGCTTGGCCCATGGCAGCCCGTTCGTAGGCGAGGGCGGTTTGCAGGACAAGCCAACCTTGGCCGGCTTCGCCAAATCGATTGGCATCGGGAACCCGAGCTTGTGTCATGAAGACTTCGTTGAATCGCGAATCGCCGGTGGCTTGGCGGAGGGCGCGTACCTCCACGCCTTGTTGTTTCATCGGCAGGAAGAAGAAGGTGATGCCGCGGTGCTTGGGTGCATCCCAGTCGGTTCGTGCGATGAGAAAGGCAAAGTCGGCGGTGCGGCCACTCGAGGTCCATACCTTCTGGCCGGTAACAAGCCATTCGTCGCCGTCGCGATCGGCCCGAGTTTGTACTGCAGCCAGATCAGAACCGGCGCCCGGTTCAGAGTAGAGCAAGCACATGTTGGTCCGGCCGAGCAACATGTCGCGAAGATGCTCGGCTTTGAGCTCCTCAGAACCATAGGTGGCAACCGTCGCCGCCCACAGGTTGACGACATCCTGGCCTGACCCTGGGGCATCGACTCGCCGGAATTCTTGGGCAATCTCACGGCTCTCATCAGGCGTCACGCCACGACCGAACCACTCTCTGGGCCAGCTGGGCACTGCCCACCCGCTGTCGACCACCATCTCTAGCCAGGTGTCACGCGGAACTGAGGCGTCCCAATTCTCATCCAACCACGTCTTGGCTTGTTGCCCAATGTCTGTTGCCATGATGTTCAGTCCCATCCTTGGAGCACTGGCATGACCTCTTTGGCGAACAATCGCATGCTCTTCTCGGCTTCCTCCATGGAGATGCCGCCGTACCGGAAGCATGTGGCCAGCTCGAACGGCCCGAGAAGCTCTCTGCGAGCTTCGAATTGGGCCAACACCTGGTCCGGTGTTCCATGGGCCGTGGCCTTCATGAAGCCATCGAGAAAACCGCTCTCACCGATCTTTTGTAGGACGGCAGCAGCCTGGGCATATGCGTCATACCCCTCGGTTTCGGCGAAGTGGTCACCGAGCACCTCGTAGTGGTCGAGCACGCTGGCCAGATACAGACCCATGTGCTCATCGGCCAGCTCAGTGGCCTTCGCTGCATCGGTGTGGCACAGCATGAAGTCGGCCGTCATGGGGGGAGGAGCGTCGACGCCGTTGAACTCCTTGAAGAGTTCTCGATAGCGAGTGATGCTCGGCATCCGGGCATCCCAGGAACGGTCAGCAAACATCACCATTCGTGCTCCGAGTCGAGCCGCGGATTCGACGGAGTCGTCCGAGCTGGCAACGGCATAGAGACGGTCGTTGAAGGATCGCTCAGGGCGAGGCCGGATCTCGGCTCTGGGCTGTGGATAGAACGGCCCATCTCCCTCGATGAAGCCCGTTTCGAGTGCTTCTTTGACCATCAATGAGCCTTCGTCGAACCGACCGCGCGACTCGCTCATCTCGACGCCTCGGAAGTTGTGGTACTCCTTGCGGGACAAGCCTCGGCCCATGCCGAACCGAACTCGGCCATCGGCCAAGTGATCAAGCATGGCGATCTTCTCCGCAACCCGGAGTGGCTCGTTCCAGGGCATGATCACTGCCGCCGTGCCCAGATCAATCCGCTCGGTGGCGGCGGCCAAATAGGACAACAACTGGGTGTTGTCCGGGCAAAACGAGTAGTCGAAGAAATGGTGCTCGGCAGGCCAGATCACATCGAAGCCAAGTTCTTCGGCGAGCAACGCCAGCCGAAGCTCGTCTTTGTAGACCTGCCCATCGGTGATGCCGTCCCAGCCGTAGCTTGCGAACACCAGTTGCATTCCAACGTCCATTGCGATCCCCTTTTCGACTGCGGCCAAAGCTAATAGCTAGGAGCGTTGCATGGCAGTTGAGAACGAGCGAGCTTGGTTCCAACGAGTCAACGCCACTGCGCGGCACTGCTGCCAAGGTGCATCGGGGGCGAATCCCAGGCACCGATCACCGGACGCGCCGCGGTCAGCTGCCCAAACGGAGAGGCGACCGTGTGCAGCGCAGCGGGAGATGCCTCGGGAGCTGCCGGTGCGAAGGCTGTAGGCCCGCCGAGGGAGACCAACCAGTTGCGGGTCCGGAGAAGAGACAAACGCACCATCCAGCTCCCGCCGACCTCGCTCTGGTGCTGGATTAGTCGTGTTGCAGCTGCGGCCGCGATGAATCCCGTGGCGTAGTCAAGCGCTTGCACCGGGAGGGGAGTCGGGGCTTCGGGCATCTCACGGCCGCTGGCCCGCGCTCCAGCATCGACGAGACCAGTTGTGGACTGCACGATCGAGTCGAAACCTCGTCTGTCGGCCCAGGGGCCCACCCAATCAAAGGCGCAGAGTTGGACGACGCAGATGCCCGGTGACCGCTCCGCTGCTCGTTCGGCGGTGAAACCGTGAGCGCTGAGCGCTCCGGGGCGAAACGCGTCGACCCAGATGTCGGCTTCCGCCAGCAGGTCATCAAAGGTGGATCGTCCTTCGCTGGTCGTGAGATCAGCAAAGGCGTTGCGCTTGCCGAACCCCGTACTCATCACACAGATGGGAACAGACGGAAGGCCGGGGCTGCCCACTCGGAGCACGTCCGCACCTTGTGCAGCGAGTGTCTGGCCACATACCGGCCCGGCGAGAACGCGTGAGCAGTCGAGGACACGTACTCCGTCCAACGCCCGTTCAGCAGCGGGCCGAGGCCGGGGTGGACCGTCCCCGATTCGTTCGATCGAAAGGACTGGCAGATGAGCTGTCGCCAGATGGTGCGGATGATGCTGCCACTCGTCGGTCGTCCGCAGTTTGGCTGCAATCATTCCGTCGGCAATGAGCGCCGATTCAAGATCATCAGATTGCCAGCCGGCCACCGCAGCTTCGACCGAGGAGCGGTCAGCTTCACAGCCGAGCCGTTCCAGAATGCCTTCGGCGTGGTGGGCAAAGTTTGCGTGGAACTGGACGGCTCGGTTGTCAGCCGTGCGGTAGTACCCCGACAGATCTGCCCACTTCGGTACCGGCTGCCCATCGACGTCGAGTGAGCCGAGAAACGTCGCCGCCACTCGTGCATTATCGATCGCTGGTCGTGGGACCTTCCCGTTTCGAGCAAGCAGCAGCTCAGCACCCGACCGGGCTGCTACTGCGACACTTGATGTCGCTGCGGTGTCGACGTCAAAAGCGGAGGCAAATCCGGGACGCCCGTTGACGACGACTTCGGTAGTCGAGTCGCTCGGCCCGGGCAGCTGCCCCCAGAGATCGTCGAGTGGGGTGCTCAACTTCGTGGTTGGGGGCCGAGCGGAACGCCGCGGAGCAATGTCTCGGTCAGCAGCGTTGGCGCCTCACGGAGCATTGTGTTCGATGCGAGTCGGCGCGGGCTGCGGACGTGTCGCTTGTTGGCGACGACGGCCTTCACCGTCTGCGCCGCGATGAAGTCGGGGGACTTCTGAGGGATCAGCTGGAATCGGCGGAGCCGCTTGAGCATCGGGGCAAGGTCAGTTTCTTCTTCGAGCGCATCCCACATCTGGGTGTCGACCGGGCCGGGAGCCACCACGGTCATGTTGATTCCGGTGTCTCGCAGCTCCATTCGGAGGGCGGCGGCGAAGTTGGTCAGCCCCGCCTTGGTCGCCCCGTAGGCGGCGAGCCCGGGAAATCCAGCCGTTCCCGCGAGGGAACTGGTGAGTACGACGTGGCCGTTGTTGCGGTCCAGCATGCTTGGAAGCACGGCCCGGGTGAGCACCATCGGCACCTCGAGGTTCAACGTCGTGACGTCACGGATCTCCTGCGGACTCACGTTGTTGAAGAAGGCACTCGTCTCGAGCCCCGCGTTGTTCACCAACACATCGATGGGGCCCGCTTCGTGCTCGATTCGAGGAATAAGCTCGTCGACCTGGTCCGGATCGAGGAGATCTGTCGGGAATGCGTGGCCAGACAAATCATCGGCGAAGGACTTGATGGTGTCTGCTGAGCGGGCGACGAGGGACACCGTGCTTCCAGCATCGGCGAAGTGCTGAGCCAGGGCAGCCCCGATTCCTCTCGAACCCCCTGTGACAACGACATGTGCTCCGTTGAGTTCCATCGGCGCACTTTAGACCGCCGCTCCAGATTCGGCTCGGGGAACTCGATGCTGGTTGGAGAGCGGTCCGTTACCATCGCGTCGTGACGACGGTCTATGCCCCCGCTTCTTCTGCCAATATCGGTCCCGGCTTCGACGTGTTGGGGATGGCCCTCTCTCGTCATTCGTGGGCCAGTGACGAGCAAGTTGGCGCCGAGGCCCCATGCGGTCCCGATCACATCGCTCGCATTGCCTATGAAGCCGCCGGTGGACGCGAACCGATCTGGTTCGACTTTGAGTTTGCCCCCGGTCGAGGCCTTGGGTTTTCCGCGAGTGCTCGAGCCGCCGGTGCGGTACTGGCCTTCCTCCAGGCGGGTCACGATGCCGACGATGCGCAGCAACACGGGTACGAGGTCGTCGCCCAGCTTGAGGGCCATGGCGACAATGCAGCACCTGCAGTCTTCGGCGGGATCCACGTGGTCGCCGGAACGGTCCGGCATCGGCTCGATGCAGGGCTTCCGGGCCAGATCATCTGCTGGGTCCCCACGACCGAGACGACGCCGACCGACGAGAATCGTGCCCGGATGTCCACCATGGTGAACCGCGCCGATGCAGTCTTCAACCTTGGACGGATGGGCCTCTTGGTGGCTGCGCTGTATGAAGGTGACGCGTCGCTTCTTGCCCAAGCAACCCAAGACCGTCTGCATCAGCCCGAGCGATTGGCTGCAGCGCCGAATTCTCTCGCTGCCCTCGAGACCGCCCTTGAAGCTGGTGCCCACGCGGCATGGTTGAGCGGTTCAGGGCCAACGGTTGCCATCGTCGCTGACCCATCGCTTGCTGATGCAGTTGTCGAGGCGATGCCAGCAGGCGGGGAGTGCCTACGACTTGAACTCGATCTTGCAGGCGCTGGTGCTCGTTAGCCAGGCGCGTTCGCTGGAAGGTCCAGGAGTCTGAGCTGGGGGTTGGTGCGGTCGGCAAGGATTGCTCGCCAAAACAGAAACTGGCACCGAGGAAATTCGCCGCAGCAAACTTCCTCGATGCCAGATCAGAGGCTCTTGGAGACGGACTAGCCGTGATCTGCCTGTGCGATCCAGCGGACGGTTCCGGTGAACGGAGTCGCCTGAGCTGGTGCGGAGTCGGCATCGATGATGACTGCCATGGTCAGAGTGGTGGTGTCGGCAAGCGTTACTGGGGTCGCACCATTTGTAGCGACGCCACCAACGATTGAGAGCATCTCGACCCAGGTGCCGGTGAGGCCGGGAACAGCAGCGCCACCCGGATCGGGAAGGTACATGCGCACGTCAATATCGCCGAAGGCCGCAGCGTCATCGATGGCGAGGCCACCTGCTGGGTCATCTGCGCTGATGAAGGTCAGAGCGAGGTCATGACC
>CALHCB010000163.1 GCA_937930695.1 uncultured Acidimicrobiales bacterium
ACGATCTGTGCTTCTTTTTGGAGCTTGCCCAAATGCGCAGGATGACGCTCACAGAAGAGCGACCCCGACTGATACGTCTTGCTGAGGTAGGTCTCGTTGTATTCGATGTATCGGACGCCAACTCGAAGACTTCGGGCTCGTTGGATGACCCTCTCGTGCGTCAGTGAGAGTCTCTTCGTGATGACGGTGCTTACGGGTCCGTTCGGTCCGACCCAAGATAATTCAAGCATCGCGATCGTGTCCGAATCAGATAATGGCTCACCGCCGCCGCCGCCCATCGCCGCGACAGCGATGTCCTCGAGTACGTCGGTCACCAAGCTCTCAAAATAGCCTCGGCGATGGCGGGTGCTGTCCGTGACGTGGAGTTCCATTGCACCGGGCGCCGGTACGGCAAGAAACTGATCAAGTTCGTGTTCGTTGGCAAACGTGGGCTTCAGTGCCATAAAGGCCAATCGGAGCCTTTCGGCAGCTTTTGACCTGCGCTGACGTATTGAGGCGACGGGCTCCGCGTCTGGTCGGCCGTTCGCTCGAGATGGACGGACCAGATAAGGACCGTGAAATGACTACAGCGACGGATGCCAGCACCCCGACAACCGACCGGCGACTTCCCGACGGGTCGTTGTCTCCCCAGAACAGATGAACGGCAGTGGTTACCTTGGCAAGGAGTTCTGGCGAGTGACGGGTCTCTTCATTCATGGCCTACTCCTGGGCCTGTTCGCCAGCTGGCAGAGAACGGTCGATCGAGATGGTAGTGGATTGCGGCGTAGGCCTCGGCGGGGCTCAGCGGGTGGCGGGTTGGGGTGTGATGGTTGTCGTGGTCTTCGGTCGGTGCGGTCGTTCGCTGTGCTGTGTTGCGATCACGGCTGTGAGGATGAGCGCGGCGCCGAAGAGTTGTGGTGCGGTAAGGGTTTGGTCGAGGGCGATCCATCCAGCGATGCTGGCGACGAGTGGGCTGAGCAGTCCAAGGAAGCTGACGACAGAGACCGGAAGCAGTTGGATTCCTCGGAACCAATTGGCGTAGGCGAGCCCGGTTCCGACTACGGCCAGCCACGCGAACCCGGCGACGTTGAATGGTGTGATCTCAGACGGGATTCCCTCTACGACGAGGACGACGGGCACGAGAGCGAGGCCGCCAGCGGAGAGCTGCCACCCAGTGAAAGTGATCAGGTCCACAGGGCGGCCCCAGTGTTTGGTGAGCACAACTCCGGTTGCCATCGACACCGTTCCCGCTAGCGCTGCGGCGACACCGATCGAATCGAGTGATGCTTTTGGGCCGAGGACGAGCAACGCAACCCCGGCAACGCCAGCGGTCCCGGCGAGTGCAACTCGCCTGGTGAAGGCCTCACCGAGCACAACTGCTGCAATCCCAGCTGCGACAAGAGGTTGAAGTGCTCCCGCTGTTGCAGCGACCCCACCGGGGAGCCTAAAAGCGGCAACGAACAGCAGCGCAAAGAACACTCCAATGTTCAACAACCCAAGCACCGCTGCGCGCCACCACCAAACCCCGACAGGCAGCAGACGACGGTAGAGCAAGAAGGCAACACCAACGGGGAGCGCCCGCAGTGCTGCGGCCAGGAGAGGCCGGCCCGCTGGGAGAAACTCGGTAGCGACGATGTAGGTCGTCCCCCACACGGCTGGCGTCAGGCCGGTCTGTAGCGACGATCGTCGCGACGTGCCTACCGCACGGTTCGCAGGTTCGCTGACTACGTTCCCAACTGCAAAGTCTCTTGACATAAAGATAACTATAGACCCACTCTCTTGATATCAAGAGAGTCGTCTATGGTTGGGTCATGCAATCGGACCACGTCGACGAGATCGTTGAGCAATGGAAATCCCAACGACCAGACTTGGATACATCGGGCATGGCGATCATTGGCCGACTCTCTCGTCTCGACAAGCAAATTCGCCCCATCCTCGATGAGGTGTTCGCCCGCCACGGCCTGGAGTCGTGGGAATTCGATGTCCTCGCGACGCTGCTCCGCGCTGGTGAGCCCCACCAACTCACACCTGGCCAACTCCTCGAATCAACCATGATTACCTCTGGAGCCATGACCAACAGGATTGACCGGCTCGAACAACGAGGCCTCATCAACAGAGCCAAGAGCACCTCCGATCGGCGGCAGGTACTCGTAACACTCACCGAAGCTGGACGAGTGATCGTCGATACGGCAGTCAGCGATCACGCCGACAATGAACGACGAATCGTCGCAGCACTCAGCACCCGCCAACAGGAACAACTCATCGCCCTGCTGAGAAACCTCCACCTCTCGGTCGCCAAACACCCGTCGCTACCAGACCGGACTCCGAGCAACGAAAGACGAAGCCACAGCTCCGAATCGGGCGGTCCAGTTTTGCGCCAGCAATCCTGATGAATGAAGCTCATCGACGATCACCCCGGGCAGCCGCCCGCCAAGAAGGAGAAGTCCTATGACCGTCGGAGAATCAGACCACGGAACGATCGTCGGCAACCTCGAGTTGTGCTTCGACTCACTTGACGAGCTGTTCGGCTCGTTGAACGACGAGCAGTGGGCCGTGCAATCGTTGTGCCCCGACTGGGACGTCGCCGGAATCGCCATTCACCTCGCCGCAGTCGAGAGCATGCTCGCTGGCAAGCCAGTCGACTCCTTCGCCGAAGGGCTCCCGTTCGACGAAGTGATGAGCTTTGTCGCCAGCGTCGACGGTCTTTCAAACGCCGCGATGCTCGAGCGCTACCAGGCCGAGATCACCACCCGGCGAGCCGACCTCGCGACGACGAGTGAGGAAGACTTCGCACAACCCTCGATGACCCCGGTCGGCCCTGGCACCTACGGCCGCTTCATGGCGGTGCGGGTCTTCGACTTCTGGGTGCACGAGCAAGACATTCGTCGTCCCCTTGGCCTTCCGGGACACGAGTCTGGCCCGGCAGCTGAAATGGCCATCGATGAAATCCAGATGAGCCTCGGCTACATCGTCGGCAAGAAGATCGGCCTCCCTGACGGAATGAGCCTCACGATCGATCTGACCGGCCCGGTCACCCGCCAGATGCACGTGGACGTTCAGGGACGGGCCACCCCCGTCGACACGCTCGACAACCCGTCGGTCACACTCAGCGCCGATTCCACGACGTTCGCGCTGCTCGCCTGTGGTCGAATCGACCCTCAGGCCGAGATCGATGCCGGCACCATCACGTGGTCGGGCGAGGCCGAATGGGGCGACAAAGCAGCGCGCTCACTTGCCTTCACGATGTAGCAGAACGGCTGCCCTCAGAGTCGTAGCGCAATCGGTGTCAGCACGAAGCTGATGAGCGCGAGAACGACGAATACGGAGAGATCGATGCCGCCC
Source organism: uncultured Acidimicrobiales bacterium (assembly GCA_937930695.1). Taxonomy (GTDB): domain Bacteria; phylum Actinomycetota; class Acidimicrobiia; order Acidimicrobiales; family SZUA-35; genus CALEWY01. The sequence continues at coordinate 3,322 of CALHCB010000163.1, forward strand.
ATCCGCGGCATCATTTGACGAATCGGCGCTAACACCGGCTCGGTGATCCCGTAGATGAAGTTGCGCGCCGGAGCGAAGGGCGAGTCCGGAGAAATCGGAAGCCAGCTGAGTAGGGCCCGGGCGATAAACACGATCGAGGCGAGCTGCAGAAGAGGGACGAGAATGAAGGCCACGTTCCCATTCTGCCAAAACGGACCGAAAGCTGAGTTGAAGCCGTTGCCGTTCTTTCGATCGCGGTCTGAGCGACGGACCCATAGCCACCGCTGACCGGGTCGCGAACTACCGTCGTCTGGTCGCAGACAGCGGCGGGAAGATGGACATGAGCACACCTGGCCAGCGATCGAACACCCAAGAGCGCAACGACATCAGCGACGAGCAACTGCTCGAAGCGCTGATCGCTGGTGGTGATGAACGAACCGAACTCGATCCAGACACCGGACACAACCGATACTTCGCCAATCCGGTGGACAGCCGGGATGTCTTCAATCGGGGGAGTTGCACCGCCGGCATGCTCAACGGCCGGTCACGCGTCGTCGCCCGCGAGTTCCTCGAGCGCTACGACACACTGAACTACGCATCGCTCGTCGAGGAGCAATCGTTCCGCCTGAAGAATCTCCTCAGCTCTGTCCACAACGATCCCTTCGACGTCTTCTTCGGGCCATCGGGAACCGACCTCGCCTACCTACCAACACTCTTTCAGCGTCTCCTTCACCCCGACAGGCCGATCATCCAGCTGATGTCGTGCCCTGAAGAACTCGGTAGCGGTTCGATGGATGTTGCGGCGGCCAGACTCTTCGGGCACCAGAATCAGTTTGGCCGCCCTCTTGATCAGGGCGCCCCGATCGATCCAAGAGCGCCCGAACCAACGGTGGTCGAACTCGACGCACGAGATGCGGAAGGCAACGTTCTGGACCGGCGCGACCAGATCGTTCGGCTCATCAAGGACAATCCGTCAGCGGCCATCATCGGAAGCCTTGTCTTCGGATCGAAGTCGGGCATCAAGGACGACCTCGACGTCATCGACGACTACGGCGATCACGTGATGTGGGTGGTTGATCTCTGCCAGCTTCGAGTCGACCCCGCTTTGCTCCACGACCTGCTCGACCGTGGTGCCATGGTCATGCTCACCGGCAGCAAGTTCTTCCAGACCCCGCCGTTCTGTGGTGCGCTCCTCGTACCCCGTCAGGTGACCGAGCGCCTCCGCGCCGTCGACACAGACGGAGCATCGGTTGCACCCTTTGGTCAGATCTTCAGCGCCCACGATGTTCCCTGGGCGCTCGACACTGTGCGCCAGCATCTCCCCGAAGAAGAAAACCGCGGACTGCGGCTGCGTTGGCAGATCGCCCTTGACGAGATGGAGAGCTACGCCAGCTGGCCCTTTGACGTGAGCAACGCGCTGATGGACGACTGGAACACCGAGCTGTCGCGCATTGTCGATGACCACCCGAACTTCCAGCTGATGCCCGACCAGCACAAAACCAATGACTCCATCATCTCAACGCAGGTGCTCGCCGGCGGTCGAGAGCTCTCCCACGACGAACTCCGTCAGCTCTATCAAGATGTTCTCACCACCGAACACGACGGACTCGGCGACGGTGCTCGCCGCGTCTTCTTCGGGCAGCCCGTGCGATACGGCGATCGATCCTTCATTCGTTTTGCGATCGGCGCGCCAACCGTGCGCTGGATGCTGCATCGAGGGTCGCTGTTCATGGACGATGACAAACGACTGGTGGAGATCATCGCAGAGCACGCCGAGCGCTTCGCGTGAGTTCGAGCCTCGAACGGCGGACGCAACTCGCAGCCAAATCACTACTCACCGCTCAACTGGGACTGGCCGACGACGACACCGCGGTGATTGGTGTCGAACTCGACGCTCTCGATACTCAGCTCGCTTCCCTGCGAGCTGCCTTTCCGGAGTCGGTGCGTCATGCCGTGGCGGTCAAAACTATGCCGCATCCCGAGATGCTCGCTCACCTCATCGCACGGGGTTTCGGCCTCGAGGCGGCATCGCTCGAAGAGGTCCAGCTCGCTCTCGGAGCAGGTGCAGCGCCAAGCGACCTGATTTTCGACTCCCCCGTGAAGACACGCACTGAGATTGCCTGGTGCCAGGCCAACCTGCCGGGAGCGCTGCTCAACGCGAACTCGATCGCTGAGCTGGCGCGCTATCCCAGCGAACCAAGCTTCCAAGTTGGGCTTCGGATCAATCCAGAGCTCACCACCGGTGCCCCGTCTGAGTTCGATGTCAGTGGAGAGCGAAGCAAGTTCGGTGTGCCCATCAGCACCTCTCGCTCCGAGATCATCGAGGCCTGCATCGACGCCGACGTGACCGCGCTTCACATGCATATTGGGAGCCAGGTGCCGACCTGCGACGCGCACGTCGAAGCCGTTGGCCGGCTGCTCGAGCTCGCCAAAGAAATCGATGCCGAGCGGGGCGAACGACAAGATGGTCGCCGAATACTCACGCTCGACATCGGTGGCGGAGTGCGTGCCGAGACCGATAGCGACGCCCTGATGTCGCGCTACGGGCATCGACTGCAGGCGGAACACCCGAGCCTCTTCGAGTACGACGTGCGAACTGAATTCGGGCAATGGGTTCACGCCAACAATGGTTGGGCCGCCACTCGCATCGAGAGTGTTGAGGAGCGTGCGGTGCCAATGGCGTTCGTGCATCTCGGCGCCGACTACTTCATGCGCGATGTCTATGGCGCGACGGGTTCGATGAACTACGGGTTCGCCGTCGTCAAAGGCGATGGCCGCGTTGCGATGGCGAGCGACGACAACGAACCGACTCGGACCTATGACCTGGTGGGCCCGCTCTGCTTCGCCGGTGACGTGCTCGCTCAAGACCTCGAGCTGCCGGTTCTCTCCGAAGGAGATTGGCTCGTGATCGCGGGCACCGGTGCCAACACGTTGGGCTTGTGGTCCCGTCATTGCAGCCGAGCCGTACCGACGGTCGTGGCCTCAAACGGTGGCGCCTGTCGCTTCTGGAGTGCTCGACAGTCGCCGATATAGCGCGGGGAACAAACACCGCGCACCAGCCAACGGGCGCCACAGCTGGGTTCGGCGCGAAGATCGTTGCTCCATGAGCTCCTCACCCCCGAACTACGAAACCATTACGTACGAGAAGGACGGCACGACCGCGTTCATCACCCTCAATCGACCAGACAAGTTGAACGCACTGTCCGTCGAGCTGCAGCTCGAGGTACGCGATGCCCTCGAAGACGCAGGTTGGGACGACGACGACATCCGGGTGATCGTCCTGAAGGCATCGGGCCGAGCGTTCAGCGCCGGTTTCGACATCTCGGACAACCCTGATGACGACGGCGTGCAAACTCGGGCTCGGTTGCTCGATGGAAAGGGCTTCAACGGCACGGCCTGGTGGGACGTGTTCTGGAACAACCCCAAGCCGATCATCGCTCAGATCCATGGCTACTGCATCGCTGGCGGCTTGGCGACGGCGACGTTCTGCGACCTCCGGATCTGCTCGGAAGACTCCAAGTTCGGCGCTCCGGAAATTCGCACCGGTGGTGCATATATTCCGGCCATTTGGCCGTGGGTCATTGGGATGACCAAGGCCCGAGAGTTGCTCTATACCGGCAACCTCATCGACGCGGCCGAAGCCAAACGGCTCGACCTGGTGAACCAGGTCGTGCCCATCGACGAACTTGATGCCGCGGTTCGGTTCCAAGCCGACACCATTGCCAAGCTGCCCCGAAGCACCGTGCAATACAACAAAAAGCTCGTGAACATGTCCTATGAGCTGATGGGCATCCGCCAGGTGATCGAGCGCTCGCAAGAACTCCAGGCACTCGGCATGGTGAGCCCTGAGTCGTCTCCCGAGATGAAGACGTTCGACGAGTTGCGTCGCGATGAGGGACTCAACGCCGCGCTGTCCTGGAATGCCGCACGATTCGCCGAAGAAGATGCTTGGTTCAAGAAGCCCAAGAGCTAGAGCCACCCTACTGTGCCGGTGGCTCTCATTTCCCGGATCGAGGAGTCTGCGCCAAACTCCGCAGATGACCGAACAGCCTGCACGACTACATCATGCCCATCTGATGGCGTCGGATCTCGATGCCACGATTGCATTCTGGCAAGGCTGCTTCGGGGCCGAAGTTGTCGCTGATGAATCCATGGCCGGCAGCCGCAACGTCTTCTTGGACATTGGCGGCGGTCGTCTGAACTTGTATGACCAAGCACCGAATCAGCGCGGGCCGGTCCACCACCTGGGCATGCAGGTCAAGGATCTCGAAGCGACGGTCGAACAGCTGCGAAATGCAGGATGGGAACCTCGGCCGATCAAGAAGGACGGCGCGCTGAGCTACTCGATGGTCGAGGGGCCCGATGGCGTGCTGCTCGAGGTGTTCCACTTCGACGACACGACCGCCGAGCATCTCAAGCCCTACTTCGATCTCGACGAGTAGCAACTGCCAGGAAGCTGCCTGCACATCAGCCCGAAGATCAATTTGGCTCAAGTTTTCTGAACGTTCGGCCGACTCCTCGGTCTCGCCCGATGAAATGGATGTGCCGATCGATGCCCCGACGTTCCCGCAAGATTTCCGCCTCACTCGCTTGCGTCGCCCTCGTGGCTTCAATGTCGGGCTCCGCTGGGGCACAAGGCCGTTCTGACGATGAGCCAGCCGGTTTTGCTCGAGCGGAAGCAGCGATCGAGCGGCTCGGGACCCGGTTGCCCGCAGCAGCTCAGGCTAACGGAATGTCGGTAGCGCAATTCCGATCGGTGGTGCTTGGAGATCCGAGCGTTGCAGTCAACGGAGCCGGGGAGATCGCGTACTTTGACGAGATCGCACCAGGCGAAGCTGACACTGCTGGAGAGGCCGTCTCTGCCGCACCGCCCACCACCGATGCTGTCTTCCAGTTGAGCAGCTTGCCCGGGGCAGCCAAGACGATCTATCTCGACTTCGATGGCCATACGACAGAGGGCACGAGTTGGAATAGTTCCTACGGCGTTACCACGATCGTGTCGCCTCCCTACGATCTCGACGGAGATCCGAACTCTTGGACCGCACAGGAACTCGACATCATCGAACGCTCGTTCATCGCCGTGTCCGAGGACTTCGCACCGTGGAACATCAACGTGACCACCATCGATCCGGGCCCTTCAGCACTGATGCGTTCTGGAGCAGGTGATGCAGAGTGGGGCGCCAGGGTCGTCATCACTGATGACACGTTCGCGAACTGTGGTTGCGGTGGGCACGCATTCATCGGAGCGTTCGATGACGTCGTCGACGAGCCCACCTATGTCTACAACTCGAGCTTCAACGGTGTCTCCGAGGCCATCACCCACGAGGTCGGGCACATGCTCAATCTCGCACATGACGGCTCCGCATCTGCTGGCTATTACACCGGCCACGACGGTCCAGGTTCGACTGGATGGGCACCGATCATGGGAGCGGCCTATTACCAGCCAGTCTCGCAATGGAGCCAACAGGAGTTCTTCGGAGCCAACAACGCAGACGCAGACGCCAACTTCGGCCGCGGCCGCGATGACATCGCCATCATCTCCTCTCTCACCAACGGGAACGGCTTCGGCCCGCGAATCGACGACGTTGGCAACTCCGCGGCATCGGCTACTCCACTGGTCGGTTCTGCTCCTTCGGTGTCTGGGCTGATCGCTGATCGTTACGACGTCGATGTCTTCTCCTTCACCACCAACGGCGGTGAAATCAGGCTCGAAGCGACACCCGACTCCAACAGCGCGAACCTCGACATCGAGATGACGCTTCGCGACGTCGACGGAACGATCGTCGTCCGTGCCAATCCGATCAGCGAACTCTTCGCCACGATCGCCACATCCGTTCCCGCGGGCACCTACACGGTCGAAATCGACGGTGTAGGCGTTGGTTCCCCGACGAGCGATCCGGCTTCGGGCTACACCGACTACGGCAGCATCGGCCGCTACGTCATGACAGGCACGTTGGGGGAGACCCCACCACCCGACATCGATGCACCATCTGTTCCCGTCGGCCTCTCCGCTGATCTCAACAACGATTCAGTTGGTCTCAGCTGGACGGCGAACACCGAAGCAGATCTCGCCAACTACGTCATCTACCGGTCCGGAGCCGGCCAGGCCCCGATCGAGATCACCACGGCGACAAGTGGCAGCACATTCCACGAGGACGTCCCGGGCTCGAGCGGCACATACACCTATGCACTCTCGGCCGTCGATACATCCGGCAATGAGTCGGCCCTCTCCGACAGTGTCACCGTCGTCGTTGAAGCGTCACTCACCTCGATCGCCGTTTCTGACTTCGCTGTCTACGGCACGGTGCAGGGCAACTACACGAACACCCACGCCGTCGACGGTGTCGGCCAACAGATCACCGAAGTCACCTCTGGCGGCAAACCGCGCCTACGCCATGACCGCCTCGAACATCAGTGGGCCATTCCCGCCACCGGTGGAGCACAGACCCTCACGATGGTTGCTCGCGTCGTCGACGGCGGCGATGCGGACAACGGCGTTGCGGTCGAGTGGTCGAGCGATCAGACCAATTGGATTCCACTCGGGAGCATCACCTCCGGAGACTGGTCGACGCGTTCATGGTCACTCGGGACGTCCACCGGCACCGTGTGGGTTCGAGTTATCGACACCAACCGCGGTGCACAGGAGCGATCCTTTGATCGGATCGAAGTCGACGAGCTGCGTCTCGATGGCTCCGAGCTCGGACAAGCCTCAGAGACCGTCATCTCCTCATTCTCAGCCAGCACACAGTCAGCTGGCCGAGGCAAGCAACGTGGCACGGCAACGATCGCCCTGACTGACGATCTCGGCCAGCCGGTCACAGGAGCAACGGTCACCGTGCAGTTCACCGGATCGTTCACCGAGACACTCACCAGCACGACCAACTCGAGCGGTGTCGCCAGCTTCGCGACCAGCGGGTCGATCAAGCGTCCGGCCTTCGACGTCTGCCTCGACGCCATCGGTGCAACGACGCTGCCGTACAACGGCGGCACCGTCTGCCGCTCCAGCTAGGACGCTGACTTCCGACGGGCCATCGCCACGGTCGCTGCGTTGTAGCCACACATGCCATGGGCGCCAGCCCCTGGCGGTGTGGCTGCGGAGCAGATGAAATGGCCCGGCGCACCAAGCCCGTAGGGATCGAGCCCCACTCGGGGCCGGAAGACAAGCTGGCGGGGAGAGTTGGCACCATTGAGGATGTCCCCTCGCACGATGTTTGCGTTGCGGAGCGAAAGGTCAGCGACGGATTGCACGTGACGAGCAACGATCCGCTCTCTGAAGCCGGGAGCAAACCGTTCGATCTGGCGTTCGATGGCCTCTGTGGCGTCGCCCGTGAACCCTGCGGGCACGTGGGCATAGCTGTAGAGCGGATGCACATCGCCATTCGATCGCTCGGGGTCAGCGAGATATTGCTGCCCGACAAGTACAAACGGCTGCTCGGGCATTCGGCCTCCATGAACCATCGCCTCTGCGGCCGCGACCTCTTCGTAGGGACCGCCGACGTGAACGGTGCCTGCTCGTTGCGAGGCCTCATGGCTCCACGGCACGCCACCCTCAATCGCAAAGTCGACCTTGAACGCACCTGGTCCGTGTTTGTAGGCCGCGAGTGCCTTGCGAATGCGCGGAGGCATCTTGTCGCCCATCAGGGCGACCGCAGCCGAGGGAGCAACGTCGAGCATCACGAAGTCTGCAGGGCCCAGATCGGCGACGGAGTCGACTCGGTAATCGGTTTCGATCGTTCCTCCGTGCTGCAGCAATGCAGCAGCCATGGCGTTGGCGATGGATTGCGACCCTCCGACCGCGACCGGCCAGCCGTAGGTGTGAGCTGCTGTCCCGAGTGCCGTGCCGATGGCAGACGACAACACCGAGCGGAAGGACCAAATCGCATGGGCCGCGACGCCGGCGAAGAGCGCACGCCCGTCCTCACTGGAGAATCGCTTCGCGAGCACGCCTGCTGGCAATGCCGCGCGCATGCCGAATCGGCCAAGGCTCACGGGGTGGGAAGGCACCCCCAACACCGGCTTGAGGAAATCCTGTGAGATGTCGTCGAAGCGTGGAACGAGCGGCCCGAACACTTGGCGCCATGCCTGCTCGTCACCGATCAGCCCATCGGCGGTTTCATCGACCGACCGAACTGCCGCTGCGCCCGCGTCACCGCGGGTCGGATGGGAGTACTGCACCTCGGGCCAGGCCCACTCCAACCCATGACGTTCGAGCTGGGCAAGACGAGCGAATGGCGTATCGAAGCTCAGTGGGTGGAACCCCGAACACTCGTCATGGAGCAGTCCGGGCAGCGTGAGTTCACTGCTTCGGGTACCTCCACCGATATGCGATGCGGCTTCGAACACCGTCACGTCGACGCCAGACTTCGCGAGCGTGAGCGCCGCCGCCAAACCATTGGGGCCGCTCCCGATGACGACGGCTCGTGTCACGGTCGGCTCACAGTGAGCGAGTGGGTCATATCGAGAGGCCGCCATCGACCGGAACGACGACACCGGTGATGTAGCTCGCTTGCTCCGACGCGAGGAACCCGACGATCGGACACGCCTCTTCTGGTGCGGAGAATCGTCCCATCGGAATTTCGCTCCGGAGTTCATCGAGACGATCAGCTGGGATCGACGCAACCATGTCGGTCTCGGCATTCGGCGAGATCGCATTAACCGTGATGCCAAAGCCCGCCAGTTCCTTGGCGGTCGTGCGAGTAAACCCGATGATCCCTGCCTTGGCTGCCGCGTAGTTCGACTGGCCGATGTTGCCGTGCAGGCCGGTGTACGACGTGACGTTGACGATGCGCCCGTAACCACGCTCACGCATCGAAGGCACAACCGCCCGAGTGAGATTGAAGGTGCCGGTGAGATGCACACCGAGCACCGCTTGCCAGTCCTCATCAGTGAGCTTCCAAACGACTCGGTCCCGCAAGATCCCTGCGTTGTTGACCACCACGTCGATCTGACCAGACGCATC
>CALHCB010000164.1 GCA_937930695.1 uncultured Acidimicrobiales bacterium
CTGTCCCCTTGACTTCGAAGATCCCGAAGTCAGCAGCTGGAATGTTCGTGATGCCCTGGGCCCCGCCAAACCAGCCCTTGAGCCAGTCCGACAAGAAGAGCAGGCGAATGATCTCACCAAAGCCGAGCGTCACGATGGCGAGGTAGTCGCCTCGCATGCGGATGACCGGAGCACCAATGAACAACCCGACGAGTGCAGCCATGAAGATCGTCACGATCAGCGCCACGAACCAGGGGAGTTCTGGTGCCCAACCGGGCGAATTCGGCGACGTGAGAATCGCCGTGGTGTAGCCACCGACGGCGAAGAAGGCGACGTAGCCGAGGTCGAGAATTCCAGCGAGGCCAACCACGATGTTGAGACCGAGCGCCAGCAGCAAGAAGATGCCGACGTTGGCCAAGAGTTCGTTGGTGATCTTGCCGGTGAAGATCGGGAGGATGATCAGGAGAGCCACGCCGATTCCGATCAGCGTGCTGTTGGCCTGCTTCTTCTTGGGACCCTCCAGAGCGGCAAGGTTTGCTTTCGCCCCCTTGATGCGCCCTTCACCCATGATGGATGCAGCGGCGGCAACGACGACCAACACGATCGTGCTGACGATGGTGAGACCGCCCCGAGAGGCATAGAAGAAGTCCGAGATGAACGACAGACCGAAGCCCTTGAGCAGGTCTTGGAGGAACGACTCGAAGATCGAAACGAACAAGACCGTGAGGACAACCGTCGTCACGACCTTGCGTGTTTGATTGGGCATCAGGTGGAACGAGGCGCCGAGCATGCCAAGGACAAACCCGAGAACGATCCAAGCGATGACGCCGAACCCAAGGCCCTGATCAAAGCCGATGGCCGCCAGCAACTCGGGACTCCAATTCACCAACGGATCACGCAGGTCGAAACTGTTGATCAGCAACCCAAGAATCGAAAGGCCGGCGCCGGTGAGTGCCCCGATGAGGCCACCTCGAACCAGATCGTTGATTCCCTGCTCGCGTGCGGCCATGCCCTCGAGCACAACCTGTTTGGTCGTCGTGTAGCCCAGCACCAACGGCACCCAGATCACAGCCAGGTAGCCAAGACTGAAGAGGCCTTCGATGATGGCCCGCGTGTCGAGACCGACAAGCATTCCGGACAAGCCGATGAACGCGGTTGTCGCGGCTCCGATCGAACCCCACTTGGCGATCTCGCCCCAATTCTGGTCGAGCGGACCGGCAACGGTCGGACTGCCGAGCATGTCGGCCGGAGTTCCTGCAGTGGCGGTCATGCCCGATCCTCCGACGAAAGACGCTCACCGAACAGGCCGGTGGGTTTGATCAACAACACCAAGATCAACAACATGAACACCACGGCGTCTCGCAGCTGGGAGACGCCACTGACGCCGAGCGGCTCCAAGATCACAATCGGGGCCAACGCCTCGGCGCCACCAAGTGAGACACCACCAGCCATGGCTCCACCGAGGTTGCCGATGCCGCCGATGACTGCGGCGGTGAACGCCTTGATGCCGGGAAGGAACCCGGTGGTTGCGATCACGCTGCGGAACAGGATTCCCCAGAGGATTCCCGCCATACCAGCCATCGCTCCACCAACCGCGAAGGTCGTGACGATGGTCTTGTTCACGTTGATGCCCATCAGAGCAGCGATTTCTTTGTCTTCAGCAACTGCCCGCATCGCCTTGCCGGTCTTGGTCCGCTCGACGAAGTACCACAAGGCGGCCATCGAGATCGCGGCGACAACCAACACGAGAATCTTGGTGCCTTCGATCTCGAAGGTCAGAATCGATCGCTTCTGCAGGAGCCATTCGGGAAACTGCGGGTAGCCCTTCGCTCCCGGTCCGAAGAGCACGATGACAACGTTCTGAATGAAGAAGGACACGCCGATAGAGGTGATCAGGGGAATGAGGCGAGGGGAGCCTCGGAGCGGACGGTAGGCGACACGTTCGATCACGATTGCGGTGAGTGTCGAGATGACAACCGCAATCAGCACAACCAGGATCATTGCGGGGATGAAGGTGTTGCCCTCGAGATACCCAGCCTCAGCCAGCTTGTTCGTCGAAATGAAGCCAGAGAACGCACCGACCATGAACACTTCACCATGGGCGAAGTTGATGAAGCCGAGCACGCCGTACACCATCGAATAGCCCAGAGCGATCAGGCCATACATGGCCCCCTGCGCCAGACCAGTGACGACAAGGCCCTTGACCTGCGCACCGGTCAGCGATGTCGCACCCGGATTGGCCCAGCGAGCGAACGGGTTGTTCGGGTCGATCTGTTGGGCAACGAATGCGAAGAAGCCAACGACCAGAAGTCCGATCAGCATCACACGCAGCAACGTGAGGAATCGATCAACGTTGGTCTTGCCCTGCGATGACGTTTTTATGGCAGCGGTCACGCCAGTCCCCCTGGTCGGTCACGGTTCATGCTGTCGCATGCTCGAGAAGGTCTCTCACGTCTAGTCCCGTTCCCACCGGTCGCCGGTGAGCAGGGGGCCAGGCGCGATCAGCCCCTGGCCTCGTTCGAGACCAGGGGCTGTCGACACGTTTTAGTTACGGAGCGAATTCGAAGACAACGTTGGCCTTCGAGGCTTCGATGTCTGCCGCGCTGTCGTGCTTGATGATGGTGATCTTCTGAGCACCACAATCGCCGAAGTCATCACAGCTGATGGTTCCGATGATGCCGCTGTAGCCGGAAACACCATTGAGGTATTCACGGACACCGGCACGGTCGATGACCAAGTTGTCGCCGTCCATCGAGGAGGAAGCCTCGATGGCGTCGAGCAGCATCGCCGTGGCGTCATAGGAGTGACCCCAGAAGGCTGCCGACGGAGCGGCACCCTGGTCGGCTTCGTAGTCAGCCAGTACTTCGTTGGCATTCTTGCCGGTTGACTCGTTCTTGTTTTCGCCGAAGCGAACGTCAGGACCGGAGAAGTGCATGCCCTCAGAAGCTGGGAGCTCGAGGAAGCCGTCGACCAGAAGGCCGTCAGCGGCGAGGAGGACGGTGTCCTCGAGGCCGGCAACGCCCGGAGCCTGATCAGCAATGAAGTCACCAGCAGGCTGGAAGATTGGGAAGAAGATGGCCTCGGGGGCGCCAGCGGCGACCTCGGTGAGCACGGGCACCATGTCGGTGTCTTCCTTGTTCACAGCGGTGAAGACGACGACCTCGCCACCAAGTGCAGTGAAGGCGTCGGCGAAGGCCTGTGCCAGACCGTTGGTGTACGGGTCACCGTCGTGGATTGCCGCAGCCTTGCTCAGACCGAGATCTTCGAACACGAACTTGGCCATGGCTTCGCCCTGGAACAAGTCGTTGTGTGCGGTGCGGTAGTAGCCCTCGTTGTAGTTCTCACCAGCGGTGCCGGCGAGGTCGGAGGTCAGCGCCGGCGAGGTGTTCGCCGGTGAAATCATGACCATGCCAGCATCGGCGATGAGCGGAGCAGCTGCGGTGGCGGCACCGGAACATGAGGTTCCGATCACGCCGACAACCTGCTCGTCAGCAACGATGGTCTGGGCAGCAGCCTGACCACCATCTGCGGAGCAGAGGTCGTCGAGTCCGGTGCCAACTTCGACATCGAAGCCGTTGATCTGGCCGTAGTCAGCAACGGCGAGGCGGGTGGCAACTTCATTGGGAATTCCCAAGAAGGCGACATCGCCGGTAATTGCTTCGAGTGAACGAATCTGGATTGCGTCGCCAGCTTCAACGGTCACGGTGCCGAGTGAACCATCACCCAGGCTGTCGCCGCCGTCTTCGGAGCCAGCATCGCTGCCAGCATCCGTCTCGTCGCTTGAATCGCCACAGGCCGCAGCCATCAGCGAGAAAGCGAACAGGATGCTGAGCAAAGTGAACAGCTTGTTGTTGCGTCTCATAAATTCTCTCCCCTTCGGAACTCGACACATTGGCGGTCGAGCCCTCTTTTGGATAACGCCGGGACGATATCGCAAGCAGTCGGGTTCGTGTCTTGCAGATCACAAGCCCGTCGACTAACTGTCACACCATGTCAACTCACTGAACAATCGATTCTCCTCTTGTTCAGTAGGTCTCCAGTCCCCCAGCGACGAGCATTAGTCTCGCCACCTGTCACAGAGAGTTCTTGGGAAAAGACACCCAAGATGGTGGTTTGAACCTACAAACAGCCGAGACGCCGACCTGTGGCCTAGCTCCGCTCAGCTCTCGCTGCGACCACCAGGTCTTGTTTCAGTTCCCACAAATCTGGGGTCAACGAAACGTGATAGCGGTGCGGGTTGACCAACCGTCGAACGCCGGGATCAAGTCGTTCCACATCGTGGGAACGACGCGTGCGGGCCACCTCGAGATCGAAAGGGTCCGAAACCCGCGTCCCGTCCCGAAGCACTTCAGTGAGAAGCGGTTCGACTTCGCTCACGAGCTCAGGCGTGAGCGACCGTCTCGTGTTGGGCTCAGTGGGGTGACGAAGGTCCAGGGAGGTCGACAGCGTCGATCCTGCCGGAGCAAGCAGATCTGCGGTCGATCGGCCCCGCCGGTCATAGATGCGGTATAGGTCCTTGTCGCCAGGATTCGGGGTCTTCGCGGGAGTATCGGACACCTTGATGGCCGGCTGCCAAACCTCACCGTCGTCGATG
>CALHCB010000165.1 GCA_937930695.1 uncultured Acidimicrobiales bacterium
GATAGCGGTCGCCTCGAACAACTGGCGGGTCTCACAGCCATCCTCCCAGGAGTCACCGGGAATGAACCCGCTCGAGCGCTCGATGAATGTGTTCACCGGATGTCGTTCTGGGAACTCGGGATTGATCGAGGTGTGAAAGTACGGATTGATGATCTGTGTCGAAAAGTGAGTGGCGTGCTTCCTGGCGAGCGTTTCCTCGTTCATCCGGTGGATGGCCTCAGGTCGAATGAAGTTCTTGAGTACGGCGCAGCCGTCCTCGCCGAGGCTCGCTCGAGCGGCTTGCACGACCTCCAGCCAGAGCGTTGAGTCGGGTCGGTCGAGTGGGTAGCGCTCAAGATCAACGATGCCGGCAAGGTTCGTCACGTCATTTCTCCCACGGAGGCGTCCAGTCACCGTCGACGCGAAACGAAAGACTGGCGTCGTCTTCGATGCGTTTGGCCACGTGGAGTTCGCCGACGTCTGTTCCATATCTGTCCGCAGCCCGCTGGAACGTGGCATGTGCTGCCTCGGTCATCGGCAGGTCCGTTTCGACCGATTCGTTGAGCCCCGCGAGGAGCCCAAGGTCTTTGAGGCACAAGTCGAGGCTGAAGGAGGGATCGTAGTGACCGGCGAAGATCGAGGGGGCGTCGTGCCGCGCGACGAAACTGTCCCCAACGCTCTCTTTGATCGCATACCAGAGCGTGTCGAGATCGACTCCGTTGGCCGTGCCAGTGGCGAAACCTTCGCCGATGGCTGCAGCAGCAACGAACCAAAGCTGATTCGTCACGAGTTTCACCACGTTCCCGGTCCCGAGTGGTCCGCACGCGATGACGAGCCCGAGATGATCGAGGATGGGCGTGACTCGTTCTACTGTCGCCGGTTCGCCGCCTACGAAAAGGGTGAGCTTCCCGTTTCGAGCACCGTCGACTGCTCCAGTGACGGGTGAGTCGACGACGCTCACGCCCGCGGGAGCCTGATCGGCGTAGGCCTCGATGAGCTCCTTGCGGTTGGTCGTGAGATCAACCCAGACCGATCCAGATCGCAACGCAGCGAGTGCTCCCTGGGGTCCATCCATGACGGCCTCGACGTGGTCGGGACGAGGGAGCGATGTCAGGAAAAGATCGGCGACGGCCGCACAATCTGATGCGGAGCCAGCGGCTACTGCGCCGACTGCGGTGGTCTCCTCGACGGCGGCCGGATTGAGGTCAAAGCACGTGACTGGAAACCCGGCGCCGCAGAGTCGGCGGGCCATGGGTCCGCCCATGTTGCCCAAGCCAACAAAGCCGATGTGCGGAAGATCTTGTTCGGTCATGCAGAACCCAATTCGCGAGATGAAGTGACAGGTCAATCGGGAGTAGTCCCGTTCGACGGCTCGAATGTTCTCATGGGTTGGTGGGGCGACCGGGAAATTGCCGCGATCCGGGAACGATCATCTGGTGACCGCGGCAGTCTCTGCCAGCAGGAGCTAGGCGGAGATTGGCGAGCGGTATGGCGGCGAGATATTGGCCTCGATCCACTCGTCAGCATCGGACCTTGGTAGCGCATGACTCGGCTCGCCCTTGCAGCTGATGCGATACATCAAGCGAGCGTCGGCCGTGGAATTCACCTTCTTTTTCGACGGTGGCGCCGTGTGGAGCGTGGCGAAGTTGCTCCAGATCGTCACATCACCTGGCGCATGCACATGGTCGTATCGGAACTCTGGCCGAAGACACTGCTGCTCCATCACATCGAGGAATCTTCGAGATTCGTCTTCGGACATGCCGTCGACCTCGACAGGAG
The DNA here is from genome assembly GCA_937930695.1 of uncultured Acidimicrobiales bacterium. Classification (GTDB taxonomy): domain Bacteria; phylum Actinomycetota; class Acidimicrobiia; order Acidimicrobiales; family SZUA-35; genus CALEWY01. The sequence continues at coordinate 1,759 of CALHCB010000165.1, forward strand.
CAATCGTGTCGCCTCGCGACGCCCACACCGGACTGTGCAACGACTTGCGCCCTGTGCGGGGATTGGTGTGCACGATTGGCATGAGCCAGCCCTCATCGTCACGGCGAAACCGGCGTCGTACCTTGACGGCGTCGAGCATCTCTTGTTCATCGGGTGAGAGGGCGGCGTAGGCCGCCGCAGTATCTGCGTATGCGGTCTCGCCGTTGAGGGGAAGTGCTTCACGAAGTTCAGCGAGTTCGGCAGATGACTCCGGATGATAGAAACCGTCGGCTCGAGGAGGATTGTCGACCCAGGTTCCCTGCGAAGTTTCTCGAGCTGTCGGCACGTGTTGGACAAAGAACATGCTGGTCGAGAGCGGCACCGGTTCGAATTCGATATCGGTGTGCCAGTGCTGTCCGCCGACGGTCTCGGGGGTCATAGCTGGGCCACTGCCGATGAGGTTGGTGACGATGTAGACGCCGGGACTGTCCGCACCAGCAAGGCACTCGAGTTCGTCCGGAAAGGCCTGATTGACGCGAGTCGAGAACTTTTGATCGTTCGGGAGCAACTCGAGCTCGGCGGCGGGGGCTCCGTAGTTGGCGTAGTTGCGGGGGTGGGGCAGCACAGCTCCAAAGTGGTTCGCCAAACGCTCCAAAGAATGGACGTCGAATTGGTGGGTGTCCTGTTCTGGAAACGAAATGATGCTGTGCGTATCCAGCAGATCGACCAAGCAGCGCGCTTGCCGTGGCGTCAGAGGGTCTGAAAGGTCGGCTCCGGTGATTCTTCGGCCCATGCTACCTTCATCCGCCAGCGGGGTGATCTGCACAGAATCCCCGAACAGGTCGCGGACTTCGGTGTCGGTTGGACCCGGTGTGGCTGGACGATCGGCTGGCACGGTCATGTCTCATTGCATAGTGCACGGGAGATGCCAGTGCGCAAGCCGATCCACGGGTGACCAGCATCGGCGGCCGGACGTCGAGCTCAGGCGCCGCGAGCGGGCCAGATCGTGCCAGCACAATCGCCGAAGCTCGGCCCGTTTGAATCGCCAAGCCGGCCACGCAAAGCAACCGTGTCGCCATCCTCGAGAAATGTCCTGGCTGCTTCGCCTACCCGGAATGGGTCGGAGCCGTTTTTCGACAGTTCGATGAACGAACCCTCCGATCCTGGATGTTCCCCAGAGATCGTTCCCGTCCCGATCAGATCTCCCGTTCGCAACGTTGCCCCGTTCGACACCATGTGGGCGATCTGTTGGCCGAAGGTCCAATAGATCGACGACGAGTTCGTGGTCGAAACGATTGTGGAGGTGACGGAATCGTGTGGTCGAACCTCGATCTCGAGATGGATGTTGAAGTTTCGTCGACGGTCGTCGCGAAGGTAGGGCAGCGGTGGAGGGTCCTGCACCGGTGCGAGAGCGAGAAAGCGTTCTGCAGATGCCATGGGCACCACCCAGGGGGAGATGGTTGTCGCGAACGACTTGCCGAGAAATGGCCCGAGGGGCTGGTACTCCCAGGATTGAATGTCTCGAGCCGACCAATCATTCAGCAGAACGAGGCCGAAGATGTGCTCGTGGGCCTCTTGCACCGTGAGATCTCCTGGGTGCCGTTGGCGACTCAGCACTGCGCCAAGCTCCAGTTCTATGTCCAGCCTCGCTGACGGCCCGAATGTTGGGGCGACCTCGTCCGGGCTTTTTCGCTGACCGCGGGGTCGCACGATTGATTGACCCGACGCCACGACGGTGCCAGCTCGCCCGTGGTAACCGATGGGGACATGGCGCCAATTGGGGAGCAGGGGATCCCCGTCGGGTCGGAAGAACCTGCCCAGGTTGGTGGCATGTTCGAGCGACGAATAGAAGTCGACGTAGTCGGCGACGTCGATTGGAAGCAGAAGCTCAACGTTCTCGACGGGGTGCAGCAGATCGGTGGCTCCTCGAGGGCCGTTTGGCGAGCGAACAAGCTCGAGTAGCTGACTACGGAGGGCGGCCCAGGCCTCAGGGCCCAAGTCGATCAGTGGGTTCAACGATGGGGCGCTGGCGACCGATTCGTCGATGGCCGAGACAGCTCCGGCCCGAACACACGCCGCAAGATCAAGGACGTTGGTGCCAACCGCAACACCAAGCCGAGGTTGGCTGTTTGCGGGCTGTACGACTCCATAGGGAAGGTGATCAATTGGAAAGTCTGTGTTGCCTGCGATCCACGTCATCGATTGGTCTTTCTCAACGTGGTTCGTTCGACGAATGCCATGCTGTTGCTTGCCATCAGCGAACCCTAACCCTGAGAGGTGCTGAGGCGAATCTGCGTTGTGGGATGGCCTGTCGTACGCTCCGTTTCGTGGAGCAGCACCAAGCCGACAACGAGGGAAACGCGGAGCTGTATCGCTTCGATCGTTCGACAATTAGGCATCGAGTGCCGGCACACCCCACAAGAGCCGGTGTCGAGGTCATGAGCCTGGACTTCAATGCAGCTCCGTTCGAGCACTTCGCATGGATGCGCGAGAACGCCCCGGTGTACTGGGACGACGTCACTGGTCTGTGGGCCATCACTCGACATAGCGAAGTCAGCCACATCGAAGCGACATGGGAGACATTCTGTTCTTCGAAGGGATCGAGGCCCGAGAGTTCGGTGCCGTCGATGATCAACGCCGATCCGCCGGATCACACGCGTCGCCGTCGGATCGTCAGCTCAGGCTTCACGCCTCGGCGGGTCGCAGCCCACGAAGGCTTCCTGCGATCGACCGTTACCGAACTCATCGACGCAGTGATCAGTGAGGGCAGTTGTGACTTCGTCAATGCCATTGCGAAGCCCATTCCGCTTCGCATGATTGCCACCTTGATGGGCCTGCCCCTGAGCGACGAAGACAAGTTGCTCCACTGGTCTGATCTCTTTGCAACTGGCGGCGAGGAGATTCAGGAGCAGGTACATGCGGCTGTCTTCGAATGGGTGGAATACATCGTTGCCGAGATGGAGACTCGCACTGATCCAGGGGCAGAAGATCTGATCAGTCTGCTGATGCACGTTGAGGGCGAGCCGCTCACGACTGAGGATCTGATCTACGAGACCATGCTCATCCTCGTCGGGGGTGATGAAACGACACGACATGTGATGTCTGGGGGGCTGCAGGCTTTGCTCCTCCATCCTGAGCAAATGGCGATGTTGCAAGCCGATCGGTCGCTGCTGCCGTCCGCCATCGAAGAAATGCTTCGCTGGGTGACCCCGGTGCGAAACATGAATCGAACCGCCACGCGCGATGTCGAGTTGGCAGGTCAGCAGATCCTCGCGGGCGATCGCTTGCTTCTGATGTATTTGTCTGCGAACCGAGACGAGGAAGTCTTCGAGAATGCGGACTCGTTCGACATCCGTCGAGAATCCAACCGGCACGTTGCGTTCGGCGGTCTCGGACGGCACTTCTGTCTCGGTGCCCAGCTCGCACGTCTCGAACTCAAGGTGCTGTTCGAAGAAATCCTTGATCGGATCCCTGACATCGCGCTGGCCCAGCCGGGAGTCGAGCAACCAGAGAGAGCCGGCAATTTCGTCCTCGGGCTGGAAGCGTTGCCCGTGGTGTTCGAGCCGAAGGCGAGGGACTAGGTATGCAGATTTCGTTACTGGCGCCCGTGGCAACGGTGCCGGCCGCGGTCGCTGCGGTGACCGAGGTTGCTGAGCGAGGGCTGTCATGCTTCTGGTCGACGCAGGGCACAACCGTCGATGCGCTCAGCGCTCTTGCCATTGCGGGCCAGAATGCGTTGCAGACTGATGTCGGCACTGCTGTCGTCCCAATTCAGGGACGTCACCCGATGGTGATGGCCCAACAGGCCCTGACGACGAACGAGCATCTCGGTGGGCGCCTCATTCTTGGGCTGGGTGTCTCCCACCGGCCGTTTATCGAGACGACGTGGGGCATGTCGTATGAACAACCCGTTGCCCAGATGGGGGAGTACCTGGATGTGCTTTTGCCTTTGTTGGCGGGCGAAGAGGTATCGCACGAAGGCCAACATTGGACGATGCGCGGAGCGTTAGGGACTGCCGGCCCAAAGCCGAGAGTGTTTCTGTCTGCGCTTGGCCCGCTCATGGTCGATCTTGCCGGACGTCGAACCGACGGTGTCATCACTTGGCTCGTCGGGCCACGATCCTTGAGCTCGATCACCGTGCCTGCGCTCGAAGCTGGTGCATCGTCGGAGGGCCGAGATCGCCCAGAGCTGATTGCGGGATTCCCGGTCTGTGTGACGTCGTCTCCAAGTGAGGCTCGACGACGAGCAGCTGAACAGTACGAGGGACATGGTCGCCTGCCGACCTATGCGAAAACGTTGGAGCGCGAGGGCGCCGCTGGTCCAGAAGATCTCGCGCTCGTCGGATCCGCTGAACAGGTGAGGGATCAGATCGAGGCGCTTGGCTTGATCGGAGTCACCGGTGTCATGGTCGATGTGTTCGGTGACGAGAGTGAACGCGCCGCGACCCTGGATCTCCTGACGGAGATTCAGGGCGCAGTCGTCGATCTTCGAAGCATTCCCGGCGAGGGATCTGTCGCTCCGATGAGGGTCATCGATCCTCGCGAGTGACGGCGGCGAGTTGTTGTGCACAACTGAACCACCGCGTTCGCTACATGTCGATGGCCTGGGAGATCTGGACGGTGGCGCCGCCCTCGAGCACTGGACAGCCACCAGCGATCTTCTTCGCCCCATCCATATCGTCGGCGGTGACGATCGTGTAGCCACTGAGCGTGGGTGCGGGCACACCGGAGCCGCCAACGCTGCCGTGTTCTCCAAACGGCGCACCGCCATCAACGAGTGCGGCCCCAATCGTGCCGTACCAGGCACCCCACGCCTCCATGGTTTTCTCGATTTCAGCCGGATCGGTGGGCATCTCGCCGGATCCGCCGTGGTAGGTCAGCACGTAGTTGGGCATCGGGAACTCCTTGGGTTCGAGGCCAACGTCGGTGCCGGCCTTCATGACACCGACGAGCATCTCACCTCGAGATGGACAGCGAGCCGAAAGTTTCTTTCGTTGGCGAAAGTGAGAGGGGCGCTAGTGTCCGATCATGAACGCAAGTCTCCATGAGCGATACAAGAAGGCCCTTCCTTCGTTCCTGAATCCTTACTACGTCGAACCACTCGAGATCGTTCGTGGCGACGGAAGCTATGTCTTCACCGAGACGGGCGATCGCTACCTCGATTACTTCGGCGGTGTGCTCACCACGATGGTGGGTCACAACAACCCTGCGGTGACCGCGGCAGTGCAAGCTCAGGCTGCAAACGTGATGCATACGTCGTCGCTCTACCTGTCAGAGCCGATGATCGCCTTGGCCGAGAAGATCGCTGCGCTATCCGGAATACCAGACGCTCGAGTGTTCCTCACTCCATCAGGAACTGAAGCGAACGACACGGCCATCTTGTTGGCCACGTCGTATCGCAAATCGAATCAGATTCTTGCGATGCGAAACAGCTATCACGGCCGTTCGTTCACGACCCAGGCCATCACCTCGCACAGTTCATGGTCGTCGACGAGTCTCAGCGGTCTTCAGGTCACCTTCGTCCAGGGTCCGTATCAGCTCAGAAGTCCGTTCCGCGGTATGGACGATGAGGCGTACACCTCAGCGTGCGTCGATGATCTTTCCCAACTCCTGACGATGACCTCCGCAGGAGATGTCGCGGCGCTCATCGCCGAACCGATCCAAGGGGTGGGCGGCTTTGCCACACCGCCCGACGGCTTCTTCGGTTCGATGAAAAAGGAGCTCGACAACAACGGAATTCTCTTCATCTCCGACGAAGTGCAAACAGGGTGGGGACGCACCGGCGAGCATTTTTGGGGCTACGAAGCACACGGAGTCGTGCCCGACATGCTGACGTTCGCCAAGGGTGTTGGCAATGGCATCACGCTTGCTGGCATTGTCGCTCGGGCCGACATCATGGACACGATCGACGTGCTCAACTTCTCAACGTTTGGTGGAAACCCGCTCTCATCCGCTGCTGGTCTTGCCACGATCAACTACGTACTCGAGCATGATCTGCAGGCCAATGCGAAGGCAATGGGCGATCGCTTTCGAGCGGGACTCGACTCGCTGGCCAACGACACGCCGTGGATTGCAGAAGTTCGAGGTCGGGGTCTGATGCAGGCATTCGAAACGACGGCCCCCGGTTCCCTCGAACCATCGCCCCAACATGCTGGCGAAATGCTCGAGGCAACCAAGGCGAACAAGCTGTTGGTTGGCAAGGGAGGCCTCTACGGAAACGTCGTGCGGATGGCCCCAATGCTGAACGTCAGCGCGGACGAGGTGGACGAGGGCATCGAGGCGTTGCGAACAGCGGCATCGTCGATCAGCTGACCGACTGCAGCATCGGCGTTTGGGCAACCGAACGACGGTCATAACCGAAGTGATCGAAGCCGACCGCCCAGTTTCGATTGATGAGTTCGATCTTGCGTTCGCTCAGCGTGCTGAAGCTGTTTCGTTCATAGCCAGCGACCGACTCGATGTACTCCTTGATCGAGGGGAGGACTCGATCAAACTCGTCGAGTCCGAGCCGCTCGTACACCTCGCCAAGAGTGCCCAGTGGGTCGCTCGTGAGTTGTTCGTAGCTGATCTCGATCAACTGGCCATCCGGGATCATCTCCGCGTCGGAGATGTAGCGCTGCATCACTCGTTGATAGATCTCAACGACGTTTGCCTCGATGTCGGCCTCGCTGTATTCCTGCAGCGCGGTGATGGCGAGGATCTTGCGGTGGAGGTTGATGCTCGACGGGAACACTTCGTATGGCGAGCGGTGGATGAAGACGAACTTGGCCTTCGGGAAGAGTTCCAGCAGCATGGGGATGCGGGCGGTATTCACTGGGTTTTTCAGCAGAAGTCTGGACCGTCCATCTCGAAGTGCGGCGATCTTCAGGAGACGTAGGTATTTGCGAGCCAACTCGGCGTGTGCCCGCTGTGGAGCACCTTCTAGCAAGACGTAACGCTCGAAGGTCGAGATGGCCTGCTTGGGAAAGAGGAACTGCAGGTACCAGGAGTACGGCGTCATCTTGGCGAGCGGAATCTCCTCTTCTTGGGGAGCATCCATTGGCCATGACATGTTGTCCATCGGCCGCTGCTGGGGGACTACCCGGCTGAAGAGGCGGGGGAGCCATCGCTTCGAAGCGACCGAGCAGTCAGGGGCGAGGGCCTCGTACATTCGAAGACAGCCGAATTGCTCGTCTTGGCTCATCAGATTGTGGAGGTGGGTTGTTCCGCTTCGCCAGTGGCCGATCAAGAAGACCGGTTCGTCGTCGAGTTGAACGGCGTCGATGGAGCTCCCGTGCCGCACCGATTGCAGAGCCTGGAGCGGCGCCCCGATCCAGCCGCCAAGTGCGATTCCGAGCATTCGGCCCAAGCGCCTTGGGGAGAGGGTCGGCAGACGGTGGGTCAGCCGGAGCAGGGTCGAGGTGCGAATGAACGACAGCAACCCAAGTTGGTAGCCAAAGTCGTGGTTGTCAGACATGGTGGATCGCTTTCGAGGTTGAGTCGGTGGAAGTAGTCGTAGGCGGATGAGGAGCGGGGAGCAGGGCAACCATCACGGCGCCGGCAATGGCAAACATCACGCCGCAAGCGATCCAGCTGTTGCGATAGGAGTCGAGCGCAGCCGATCCATCAGTGCTCCCGATGAATGCAGTGGCGATGGCAATGCCGACGGCCATCGCAACCTGGCGAACCGTGGTCGAGCCCGCTGCGCCAATCGCGTATTGGTGCGGCTCGACGTCGAGCATCGAAGCAGCGGTCAACATTGGGAAGCCTGCTCCGACGCCGGCGCCCATCAGAACGAGGCCGGGAAGTAACCCTCCGACATAGCTGGACGCTGAACCAAGAACGACCAACCACCAGGTGATGGCGGAGAGCGAGAGCAGAGCACCCGTCACGATGACGAGCCGATGGCCTCGAGCTGCCGCCACTTTGCCGGCGGGGCCGGAAACGACGGCCATCACGAGTGGCCCCGGGGCGATGGCGAGTCCCGCCCGCAGAATCGAATAGTCCCAGACTTCGGTGAGGAACGTCGGCGCAAACACGAGCCAGCCGGTGAATCCAGCGACGAAAAACAGCGTTCCCAACGATCCAGCAGAAAAGGTGCGTTGCTGCGCAATCTCGGGGTCGAAGACGGGATGTGGGTGGTGCATCGTCCGAACGACGAATCCTGCGAGGAGTGCCAGGCCGGTGAGCCCGCATCCGATGGTGAGAGGGCTTGTCCATCCAACCGATCCGGCTGCCACCACGATGAAGACCAGCAGACCAACGCCAGCGGCGCCCACTTGCACACTCACCAAGTCGACGGCGCCGATATTCCGATCCTTGCTTTCCGGGAGTGCTCTGGCACCGATGACAAAGGTGACGACGGCGATCGGAATGTTCACGAGAAAGACCGACCGCCAACCAATCGTGTCGACAAGAACGGCTCCGAGCGTGGGTCCGATCGCAGCAGCGAGGCCGGCCATGGCTCCCCAGATGCCGATCGCAGCGTCTCGTCGCTCTGCTGCAACGACGTGGAGAATCAACGCGAGCGAGGCAGGGATGAGCAGAGCTCCTCCGATGGCCTGGACGGTTCGTGCGGCGATGAGGATCCCGACCGTCGGGGCCAACCCCGAGCCGGCCGAGCCGAGCGTGAAGACCAACAGGCCAACAAGAAACAAGCGCTTGCGACCGAATCGCTCGGCCATCCAGCCACCGATGAGCAACAAGGCAGCGACACCGACGTTGTACGCCGTAAAGATCCACGACAACGTCGCCCGACTTGCGTCAGGGAACGCGATCGCGATGTCTGGCAGAGCGACCGAGATGATGGTGAGTTCGAGTGCGACGAAGAAGACGGCAACCGAACCAAGGGCGATGACGAGGCCGGCGCTCGGCGATCGGTGGGCAGCGGGCTGCTCGGTGTCGCTCATGCCACGACTCCGATCGGTGCGCCGTGGCGATCGGCTACGTCCAGGGCGTGCTTCGGCGCCCGGCCGAAATCAGTGCTGATGGCAAACGTGGCAATCGTTTCGAGGTACTCGATGGCCGCTGGCATTTCGATTTCCGCTGCGCTCAGCATGAGTCGCTCTCGACGGTTGTCGAAGCGAGTTGAGACTCCCGTATATGGCGCATACGGAGCGAAGCCGCGCAGACCACGTTCGCCGAGTCGCCCCCAACGCCGCACCTTGGGTGCTGACTTCGGAGCTCGAGCCGCGAGCGACACGCCGGTCGTCAGCGCAGCCCAGCGGGCGGGGCCGATGAGCTGGGTATCTGAAGGCTTCTTGTCGTGTCGCACACAGATTCTGCGAACGAGGTCGACGAACTGTTGCACCGTGAACGCATCCGGGCCCGCCGTGAGGTGGTGGCCGACGTAGTCGCCCCGGTCCCGGCCCATGAGCTCGACAATTCCTCGGGCGACGTAGTCAACGCCAACGCTGTCGACAAGCGCCAGGCCGCTTGACGGCATGACCGGCAACTGATTGTTCGCAATCATCCGCATCGGTGCGTAGAGCACATTCCAGTTGTCCGTCTGCCCATCGTCCGTGGTGCCGCCAACGATCGAGGGTCGGTAGATCGCCACCTCGATGTCGGTCTGATCCCTGAGCATCCGTTCGGCCCGAGCTTTGGTCCGCTCGTAGGTGTTGCGGAAGTTGCCAGCGGCGTCACCTGGCAGGTAGTCGGCATCAACGAGCCCACTTGCCGTGCCTGCTGAATACGCCGTGCTCACGTGATGGAAGCACTCGAAGTTGTTGAGTTTCGAGGCGACCCGACCAAGATCGAGTAGATGCTCAGTGCCCGTCACATTGATGTGGTGTGCCTCCTCGAGCGGGAGATCGAATCGGACGGAGGCTGCACAATGCAGGATCCTGGTCGTCTGCTGGCAAATGTCGAGCCAGGTCTGATCGGAGAACCCAAGACGGTGTTCCTCGATGTCACCGCGTACCCAATGTGTCCGTGCCGACTCCTCTGGGGTCGGCGTCCGATCCAGTGCTTTGAGCAGCGTGGCGACGCCGCGATCAGCCGCCATCTGTTGGCTGGTGGCTCGGACGGGACAAATGATCTTGGCAGAAGTGGTCGCCAGCAATTCGGCCAGCACCCGTCCTCCCAAGAATCCTGTCGCTCCCGTGAGCAGCACGGTGTCTGCAAGCTTTTGACGTGGTCGCATGGTGGTCTCCCTCGTGACACTGGCGATGGCTGAACGTTACGAATCAGCTCGCAAACGTTGTGTCGTGTCCCTGACACAACGCTGATGACATCGGTCATGCGTGCCCAATGTCATCCCCACCCCATCCCCGGATTGGTGGAGTCAGACGGTCGTAAACGGTCGTCTCGCTCCACCAATCGAGACGCGCCCCCGGATTGGCGGAGGCAGACGGTCGTAAACGGTCGTCTTACTCCACCAATCGGAGGGTTAGGTGGTGGTGAGACGGTGGATGAGGTCGGTGTCGAGGTGGTTCTCGACGGCATCTGCGAGCAACTCGAACGTTGCTTCGAGAACGGGTTCGACCGTGACGCCGAGAAGGTCTGTGATGAAGCTGGATGTCTCGAAGAGACCGTGCACCGTTGTCGCGAGAACAGAGTCGGTTCCCCACGCAACGGGACCGGACTCGCTCGTGGCAACGACGGGTGAGTCGTCGGAGATCTGGCCGTTGCGGATCTCGTACCCGTCGTACGCCTGATCCGACAAGCCAGTGAAGAGGCCAGGCACGTCGCCGAACTTGATCTCGCTTCGCTTCACACGCTTGTCGGCACCGAGCACCGTTCGATGGGGGAGCAAGCCGAGCATCTGTTGGTCCTGACGGTCTGGCGACTCGATCCCATCAGGATCGCTGAAGGAATGTCCCATCATCATCGCTCCAGCGCAGATCCCCACTGTTCGTACGCCAGATGCGGCGGCATCGCGAATGGCAGTGACGAGTCCCTCTCGTTCCAACCAGGTGTAGTCGGCGACGACGTGCTTTGAACCGGGCAGAACCACAAGGTCACGCTCGGGGTCCAGGTCACGAAATTGTGCAGCAGAAGTCGCCCAGCAGATCTGTGCGGCATGCGCCAACAAGTGAAATTCGTCGAGGTTCGAGCCAAATGGCAGCCTCGGAATGATGACACGCGGTGCCCCAGCCGGGGCAGAAGAGATCTCGCTCGCACCTTCTTCGCGAGGCAGGTTGTGTCGGAGCATTGGCATGACGCCAGCGTTCGCCATGCCGGTTCGCTCCGTCAGAATCTGTGGTCCAGGGGCCAGCAGGCTTTGGTCACCACGAAAGCGGTTGAGCACGAAGGCTTGGAGGCGCGACTGGGTCGATGGAGGCACAAGCGCCCAGGTGCCATAGAGATGGGCGAAGGAGCCACCCCGATCGATGTCAGATGCCAACAGTGCAGCGCCGTCGACGTACTCGAGCATCCTGTTGTTGACCTGGTCCCGAAGGTTGATCTCAGCAGGACTTCCGGCTCCTTCGAGAATCACGAGGTCTGCATCGTCGGCCAGCAGCTCGAAGGACTCCGCCATCGGACCCCACATTCGATCATGTCGCTCGCTCCAAGGTGTGGCCGACAACTCGCGATCGAGTTGGCCGCGCACGATGACTTGGCTCCGGTTGTCTGCTTCGGGTTTGAGCAGAACCGGGTTCATACGTACGTCCGGATCGCGCCCCGCAGCGAGGGCTTGAAGCCACTGAGCCACGCCGATTTCGCCGCTCCCGTGAACGGGATGAGCGACCACCCTCGCATTGTTCGACATGTTCTGGGCTTTGAACGGGGCAACGTTGACGCCTTGACGCGCAAACCAGCGGCACAGGGCAGTGACGAGCAAGGACTTGCCCGCGTCGGAGGTGCATCCCAGCACCATCAGTGGGCGCATCACATCGTTCGAGCCATAGAGACAGGCAGTCTGCCGAGTCGCCTGGTTCCGCACCAACGACGAGTCCAACTTCTTGCCGCTCAACCCTCGGACGAACTTCGAGGCGCGTGAGATGATGAACGAGTGGCAAAACTTGTTCCACCTGTCGTGAAGGCCGGCGCCATGGCCGGTTCCCGACAACCAGACGTCCCGGTCGACAACGAACTGGCACTGCGACCGTGGCGCCGAAGCGATGCACACATCGTTGTCGAGGCCTACTCCTCGCCGGACATCCAGCACTATCACTTCCGTCGTTTCGACACTGAGGAGGATGCGCAGCGATGGATCCAGGATTGTGCAGAGGGCTGGCGGTCAGAGAGCTCGGCAACGTGGGCGATCGTTGACCAGCTCGATGGCAATGTGTTGGGTCGCGTTACGGTCTCTACGTCGCTAGAAGACGGCTACGGGGAGATCTCATATTGGGTCCTGCCGAGCGCCCGTGGGCGAGGCGTGGCGACCCGAGCATGCGTCGCAGCGACACGCTGGGCCCACGAACTCGGGCTTCACCGCATCCAGCTGGAACACTCAACCCGAAACGAGAAATCGCGACGTGTTGCGCTGAAGTCAGGATTCGTTGAGGAGGGCGTGAGAAGGGGTGCCAACCTTCACGGCGACGGATGGCACGACATGGTGCTCTATTCACACTTGGCGACCGACGACGGCTGAACCAGGAGCTTGCGGAGAGACTCTGTGTTCAAGATCAAGGACGGATATGTCGAGATATCGGCATGGCTGTTGGCTTCGAATCACCCGCAACAACGAGGGATCCTTCGGCGAAGACCTCGGGATGGCAACCCCCCGACCACCGCCTCAGCGTCGTTCGCTTCGAACCAGGTCAACGCAAGCTTCCCGCTGGCGGAGTGCCGCGCCTCGACGACATCTTGACGTTGCTCAACCACGGTTCGATCAGCCGTCTCGTTGTGCTCCATCAGGCCTTGGGCAAGGTGCGCAACAACATGGCAATGGAACGTGAACAAGCCAATCTGGTGGTTGCGGTGTTCCAGATCGCAGGCGTGTCAGAGCAGCTACTCAGAGTGGACAGCGTTCCAGCTCATGTTGTCGGAGAACGGCAACTAGAACACCACAATCTGGGACTCTTCGGTATCCGTTGACGACAGATGTTCTGCCTCCCTGTCCGATGATCCCCGCGGAGAATTCTCCCGTTGTGTCGCATTTGAGCACACCAACGTCGGCCCCTCTCCTAGAGTCCGAATTCGTGACGCGGGAAGAGAAAGCTCAACGGTCCCAGACCGATGGCGTGAAAGCTCTGCCCGAGAACGCTGGACTTGGCCTCGACAAGACGAAGGTGCAGGTAGTCGATCATGACCAGCGGTGGTCAGCTCACTTCGAGCAGCTTCGAGCCACGATCAGTGTTGCATTGTCTCGGATCGGCGCCGAGATAGAAATCGAGCACATTGGCTCGACTTCGGTGACGGCGTTGGTCGCCAAACCGGTGCTGGACGTGGCGGTTGGACTGGCGGGGGAGATCGACGTTGCGGAGCTTGTAGGCGCGCTGTCTGCGGCAGGTCTCGGCTATCAGGGCGATCTGGGTGACTACGGCGGGCATCTCTTCACCATCGAGCCGGAAGTCGGCTACGCGTTAGCCAACGTGCACGTGGTTCTCCAGGACAACTTTCAATGGCGTTGGTATCGACTATTCCGAGATGCCCTTCGAAGTGACGCATCGCTTCGATCGGATTACGGCGACTTGAAGCGAAGGCTCGCTGTGGAGTTCGCGGACGATCGTGCTGGGTACAACGACGCCAAGTTCGATTTCGTCTTTTCGGCGATCACAGCCTTGGATGAGCAGAGGCAAAGTGAAGGAAATCTGAGCGAGTAGAGTCTGGACCGATGAAGCTCTTTCGTTCGATCGCAAGCGGCGTTTCTGCCCTTTTCCGAGGTCTCACCTGGCCGTTTCGCACCAGCGCTGCGAAGCGTCGGGGAATGAAGGTTCGCAAGGTTGAGAAGACCGAAGCGAAGGAGAATCTTCGGTTCTCTCGAATGAGCCCTCGGTTGCAGACAGAAGTTTCCAAGACTCGCTCTCGCTTGTTCGACTAGCCGTTCCCGATCCGCTGGCCGATCGCCGGCAACAGGTCGAGTGAGACAAGGATTTCTTGCCCCGAATCGGTGCGCATCGTCAGTAGAAATCGGTACGCGACTTCACCGTTCGGGTCATGAGCGACCTCGGGGATGCGGAACTGTCCATTGGCGGCTTCGATGGCCCCGACCTGTGGATGCACGTGGTCGTTGTGGACTTGCTCGACCCGCCACTGATAGGGCGAAGAGCCGAGACCGTTGTCGGTCGAACGGTTGACCGAGAACTCGACCAGATCATCGAATTGCCAGTTTGTTGCGATTTGACCGTTGATGGCGAGCTCGATCTGAGGAAGTTCCCCGGAATACACCGAGATCGTTTCTTGGGCGGCGACCGAAATGGCTCCATCCGAATCGGTCACCCAGAGTCGGACGTCGTACGTGCCATCGAACTCGAATGCATGTTCGGCGAACGCGCTCGATCCCGCCTCGGTCGATCCGTCCCCAAAGTTCCAGTTGAAGACGAGGTCGTCGCCGTCGGGATCTGCACTTTCGTTCCCATCGAACCTCACTGTGGTTCCCGGAGTCGTCTGGCTCGTACTCGCCGTCATTGTTGCGACCGGAACCTGATTGGCTTCTCCGTCGAAGCCGAGGAAGTAGATCTTCCCGAGGAAGATGTTCAAGATGTACAAGCCGCCGTCGGCCGACACAATGTCGGTGATTCCGTGGACAGCGGGCCGGGCAGTGAGGACGTTGAAGTCTCCCGGTTTGTCGGGATCGGCAACGCCAAGAAACCCTCGGTTCAAGTCCGCAAAGAACAACTGCCCGCGATATCGGTCGGGAAAGTCGGTGCCCTCATAGAACGCAAGCGCGGTAACTGCCCCACTTCGGCCAACGCTCAGACTGTCGTCGTGGCGATAGGCCACGACTGGATCAGTGAAGCTCTCGGAAGGAACGCTGCACGGGTGGTAGCGGCCAGCATTGCACGGCCCCTCACGGATCGGCCATCCGTAGTTCGCTCCCGGGCTGAGTCGGTTGATCTCTTCCCAATGCTCTGATCCGACGTCGCTGAGCACTGTCAACCCATCGCTTGCTCGACGGGCGAAGCGGAAAGGATTCCGCACGCCGATGGCAAAAACCTCGTCGGAGACCTCTGGATCATCGATAAAGGGATTGTCCGGCGGAATTGCGTAGCCGCCTTCCGGAAGCGGTCGGATCCGAAGGATCGCTCCTCGTTGCCAATCGTCGTCATCTTGCGCTGAGCTCTTGTCGCCTCGATCGCCAAGACCGAGCAACAAATTGCCTACCTCGTCGAACTGCAACGCATTCCCGTGGTGGATCTCGCCCCACGGAATGTCGTCGATGATCACGACCTCGCTGTCGGCTGGTGCCACTCGATCCTCGAGATCGAAGGTGAAGCGGGAGAGCCGAAGGAACGTCGCGCCGTTCTCTACATCGGCCCGCTCAGCGGTGGCGTAATACAGGTAGAACCAGCCACTGGTTGCAAACGTTGGGTCGAGAGCGATGGACAGCAGGCCCGAGTCGGCCAAGGAATTGGTCCGAATGGTCAGGATCGGTTCGTCGCGGACGACACCGTCCTGGATCAGGCGAACGCTCGATGGGCCATCGGCAACCCCATCGCCCTTGTTGATCACGAAGATCTCTCCCGCTGGGGCGATGACCATGCCGGGAGCGAACCCGAAGTCTGTGGCAAGTTCGGACAACACGAAGCCCGCAGGGAGGGGGACGTGGGAAGAGGAAAAGTCTGCAGGAATGTCGGTAACCGGGATGACCTCGGAAGCTCGAGAACGGGCGAGAACGAGTACCGAACCAGTGAGGGCCAAGCCACATGCCAGAACGACTCCGAGGATGGTCGACCGGTGTGAACGATCTGCCATGGTCACCGGTGTGCGACGTATGGGCCGCGAGCGTTGACCACCTCAGTTGTGCGTCGAGGCGGTGTCCGCGAGGGTGAGCGCTTCCCAGATCCGTACGGGGGTGAGTGGAAGATCAATGTGCGCAACACCGAGATGATGCAGCGCGTCCACGATGGCGTTGTGAACCGCGGCTGTTGCTCCAACCGTGCCGGACTCGCCCACCCCTTTGAATCCCATGGAGTTGAATGAGGAAGCGGTTTCGGAAAGCACAACGTCGAAGAGCGGGAACTGATCGATCGTAGCGATGGAGTAGTCGGCGAAATTCGTGGTGATGGGATTGCCATGCCCGTCCTCAGCCAAGACCTCACCCAGGACTTGCGCGGCTCCCGCGACGATCCCGCCATGGATCTGACCCTCGACGATCATGGGATTCACAACTGTGCCCGCATCGTCGACAGCGACGTATTGCAGAATTCGAACGCCGCAGGTTTCACGATCAACTTCGACAACCGCGACATGACAACCCGACGGGAAGGTATTGCGCCCCTCAGTGTCGTAGAAGTCGCCGCACGTCAATTCCTCAGACCGCTTCTTGGCCTCACTAGCGAGCTCCGCCCAACCCACAACCAACGCCGGGGTGCCGGCAACGTGGAGCCCGTTGGCGCTCGTCACGATGTCGGTTACTGCCGCCTCGAGACGTTGCGCAGCGATCTCCCGTGCGGTGTCGAGCACGGTGTTCGCGGCACGATGAATTGCCATACCCGCGGTCTGGAGCGACCGAGAACCGATGGCACCCTGTCCGCTGCCAATGTCGTCGGTCGATCCTTCTTTCACGGTGATGGAGGCCAGCGGGATCCCGAGTACTTCCGATGCAATCTGGGCCCAAGTCGTCGCATGGCCGTGGCCCTGTGAGGTTGACCCCGTGACCACCGTTGCGGTCCCGTCGTTTTCGATCGTGACGGACGCCTCCTCGCCACCGCCGCCAGTTGTCATGTGGTTGTAGCACCCGATCCCGATGCCAAGAAGGTGGCGACCAGAGCGATCGATTCGAGCCGCTTGCTCTGTCCGCTGGGCTGGGTAGTCGATGCGATCCAGCGCCGTCTCGAGGTCTGCCGGGTAGTCCGCTTCGTCGTAGATCGCCCCGGTCGGTGTTTCGTATGGCATTGCCTCCGGTCGAATCAAGTTGCGGCGCCGAACGTCCGCCGGATCCATGCTGATCTGCCGGGCGTACAGGTCGATCATTCGCTCGACTGCCGCAATCTGGGGCCCCCGTCCCGCACCGCGAAAAGCGGACGTCGGCGGACGATTGGTTCGTACACCGACTGAGGAAAAGCGCACGCTCGGAATGTGGTAGCAGCCGTTGGCCACGAATTTCGTGTATGCCTCGGGGAGGACGGGGCCAACGCTCGAGTACGCGCCGCCGTCCTTGACCAAGTGGACCCGAAGGCCCGTGACGGTTCCGTCTGCAGTTCCCGACAGTACGAGATCGATCTGCTCGCCTCGGGATTGGGTCGAGGAAGCGAAGTATTCCGAACGAGTTTCGTTCCATCGAACGGGATGGCCGAGTTCACGAGCCACCACAGGAATCAGGTGTTCTTCCGGGGTGCGGCTGACCTTGCCGCCAAAGCCGCCGCCAGTGGCAGGTGCCGTTACGTGGATCCGGTCAGCATCAATGGAGAAGAGACGGGCGAGCTGTGCTTGAAAGCCGTGGGGACGCTGCGTCGCAGTCCAGACATGGAGCGCACCGTCGTCCCAGGTTGCGGCGATGGCTCTTGCCTCGATCGGAGCTGGTGATTGGCGTGGGTTCCAGAAGCGTTGTCGCAGGACCACCTCTGAGCTGGCACCCACCGGTTGCAGCGGAGATTCGACCGTGCCGTATCGAGTGGCTTCAAGGACGGAGTCTTCGCACGCCTGATCGAGGTCGAGCACCGGCTCGAGCTCATCGAACTCAATCTCAATGAACTCAATTGCGTCGGCGGCGAGTGCCGCGGATTCGGCCACCACAAGCGCGACCGGTTGTCCGGCGTAGCGAGCCTCATCAGTAGGAAGGAGAGGGTGAAAGTGATCGGGATCGAGCGGTGTCGAGAAGACACCTTCGGACAATTTTGGCAGGTCCCCGGCATGCAATGCCGCATGAACTCCCGGCTGTTCCAGGGCTGCCGATGTGTTGATCGAACGAATCCTGGCCCGAGGATGGGGCGACCTCACGAAGGCCACATGCAGCGCCCCCTCGAGTGGTCCGCCAGTGAGATCGGCGGTGAACCGGGCCCTGCCCGCCAAGAGGTCCGGATCCTCATCCCTGAGTACCCGCTGTCCGAGAATCGATGCCATGAGGAGATGGTAGAGCGCATCGGTCGATCGCTTCGTTCCGATTCGGTGCTTTGCTGGACCGATGGCCCGGTCTTCTCGTCGCTCGTACCGAAGTTGTCGATCGGTGCAGCGCGTCGCTGTGCTTGGCGTTTTCGCACTCATCGCGACGGCATGTCCGTCGGGCTCAGACCAGGCAGGCGACAAGCCGGACGTCACGTTTGCACCCGAGACCACCATCGCTTCGGGCGCACCGGCGACGTCGGTTCCTGCAACGTCGCTTCCAATCGATGGCGAGATCGAACTGCCGCCAATTCTTGCTCCGACACCTGACTTGACGCCGATCGATATCGACCCGGCAGTTCGCATTGGCACCCTCGACAATGGCCTCACGTACTTCCTCCGCAGCAATCAGGCCCCAGGAGGGAAGCTCGAACTGCGCCTCGCCGTCAAAGCGGGTTCACTGCAACAGGACGTGCCAGACTCGGGCCTCGCTCATTTCGTTGAGCACATGCTCTTCAACGGGACCGAGTCGTATCCGGCAAATGAGCTTGACAGGACGCTGCAAAGCTTCGGGATCGAGTTCGGTCCAGACGTGAATGCGTACACATCCTGGGAAGAGACGGTCTATGAGCTGTCCCTCTCGATCGGCGACGGGCAATCCGTTGCTACTGCTTTCGACGTGCTCGCTGAGTGGGCATCAAAGGCAACGATGGATCCGGATGAGGTGATCGCTGAACGAGGAGTCGTACGCGAGGAACATCGAGTTCGAACCGAGACGGCTGATGGCCGCCTGCAGGAAGTCTTCAACGCGGCGTACGTGACGGGCACGCCGTACGAGGGCTATCTCCCGATCGGCACAGCAGACAACATCTTGGCGACGAGCGGCGAGGACGTTCGGCGCTTCTATGACCGCTGGTATCGGCCAGATCTGATGGCTGTGGTGGTCGTCGGTGACCTGCCACTCGATGTCATGGAGGCCGAAGTCGTTGAACGATTTGGCGGCATGGAGGACCGCGGCGATGGAGCAGAGCGCATCGACACGGTCCAGGTCCCGATCGATGACCAACTCGTCGAGCGGGTTGTCGATCCCGAACTCACCCGCCCATTCCTTTCTTTGGACTACTGGACTCCCACCTGGGACACGACGACCATCGGGGGCGATCGACTCAGCATTCTCGATGCGCTCGTCGGCGAAATGATCCGAATTCGACTCGAGTCCAGCATCGCCAGCGGAGACGTCCGGGGAATCGATCCGTTTGTCGGGCCGTTCCGACAGTCCCGCAACTTGTCCTTTCTTGGCTTCAATCTCGGCGGATCCAATCTCACTGCAACGACAGGCGATCTCTTCGTTGAGTTGCGCCGGTTGGAGGAGGCAGGATTCAGTCCGGTCGAGCTCGAACGAGCCACAGACGGATTCCAAGCCTTCTTCGATCAGCAGCTTTCTGGGGCCTCCACTCGTCAAGACGAGCAATTTGCGTCGCAATACGTTGAGCACTTTCTGGGATCAGGGTCCATCGACACTGCCGAGGCCACTCATCAGCGGGCGAGCGAGATCCTCGAATCGGTGACACTCGCCGAACTGCACAATCACTATCGATTCTTGCTCGGCGGAAGCGCTCCGCTTGTCATCGTTGCTGGTGGCGAGGATGAGACAGTGCCGGCGATTGCTGATCTCGAAGCGGCCATCGAAGCAGCGGGTGGCGCGACCATCGGCGAACGAGTGGAAGTCGACCTCATTGACGAGTTGATGACGACTCCCGAACCGGTGGAGGAACTCGAGCGAATCGTGCATGAGGAAATCAACGGCGTGGAACTCGTCTTTGAGAACGGGGCACGCGCACTGTTCGTCCGCTCCGATATCCGGGCGGGCAACGTCTCGCTTCGAGCCTCAAGTGACGGCGGTTGGTCCCAACTCGATGCAGGAGAGGGCCCGCTTGCCGGGTTGGCGACGATTGCGGTCGGAGAAAGCGGACTTGGTGACATCGATCCGGTGCAGCTGAACACGTTCCTGGCTGGTCGGTCAGCGGGCGTGAGTGCGTACATCAACGAACTCAGCGAGGGGTTCGGGGGTTCGGCGTCCACCGACGATCTCGAAGTGGCCTTCCAACTCCTTCATCTCTACGTCACCGAGCCCCGCATCGATCCATCGGGTCTTGCATCGGCGATACAACGCGGAGAAGTCCAGATTCGCGAGGCCTCGACTGATCCTGGCACACGGTCATACGCCGAACTCGTCGATGCCCGATACGGATCGAGTCCGTTCCACGTTCTGGCACCGACCGAAGCCCAACTCGAAGCATTCGGAGCCGAAGACGCGCTTCGAATCTATGAAGAACGGCTCGATGATGTCGACGACATGGTGCTCGCTGTGGCCGGAGATGCAGATCCCGATGTCGTGGAGGATCTGTTTCGCCGCTACGTCGGGACGTTGCCCGCTGGTGAACGAGACACGTGGACCGACCTTCGCCCTGATCCTCCTCTCGGCATCATCGAGCGAACGGTTGATGCCGGCGCAGACGACTCCGGTGCCGGAATCGACATGTGGTTCACTGGTTTGGGCCCGGTCGATGATCGCTCCGCCCTCGCTGTGGAGATCGTGTCCACCATGCTGAACACGAGACTCACCGAGTCTGTCCGAGAGGATCTCGGTGCAACGTACGGCGGATCGGTTGTTGCCCAGCCCCAAAAGCGCCCCGATGAGTTGATCGAAACGTTCATCTTCGTGAGCGGAGACCCCGATCGACTCGATCTCATCGAAGAGGCCGTGCTGGCCGAGGTGCGTGATCTGGCAGACAACGGTCCGAGTCCGGATGAGTTCGACCGGGCCGTCGCCGTGCTTGGAGCAGACTACGACTTCGTTTCGAACGGGGATCTGCTCGGAATGCTGATCGAGCTTGGACGAGACCGGTCAGGGGATCCGTTCACCCGGGTTGAGGCTCGAGCGCTCTTAGATGTGCTGACGCTCGGTGAGGTCGCCGAGCTCGCGGGGCGGATGTTTCCGGCTGGCGCTCGCCTCCAGGTGACTCGAAACTGAACGGCGAGCGGCAAATTTTGGACCCGCTTGGGTCGATCGACCCATAAGTCAGCGACCAACAACAACCGATTGAAGTTGCATGGCTGAACTCATCGATCAACAAGACGTTCGTCGTCCTGTGGAGATGCCCCGCATGGGGGAGCGCTATCCGATTCCTGGGCTCAAAGCCACTTGGAAAGTACCGAGCCGTCGCAAAGTCGCAGTTGGCAGGCTGAGCTCTACGGACATCCGCTTGGTCGACATCTCTGTTGCTGGAGCTCTTGTTGAATCGGTTCCGAACCGGAACGTCGACGTTGGGTCCCGGCTGACCTGGGAACTCAACGGTTGCAAGGGAGTCGTGGAAGTTCGCAACGTTCGCGAGGAAGACGGGCGTGCATTCTACGGCGTGTCGTATTTCAGCATGGACGACGACCTGCGGGCCTTGGTGAATCGAGTTGTCGAGAAGGTCCGCAAGGATCACAACTTGAGCACCCAGTGGGAGCGACGGGTCTTCTAGGCCTCGAGACGTGAGCGGTAGGGGCCATCGGTGCGACCGATCCGGTCCCTTTTCCTTCGCATGCCCCATTCTGTGAGGCGCCCGGCTCGATGAGCTGGGCTTGTTTGCTGTCCCGCCAGAGAGCGTCGACTCCTACGGTTGTGTTTGGCGAGGACAAACAACGAGGAGCCGGCGGGTTCGATGTGGCGATTGTCGGGTGCGGTAGCACTCGTGTGGACAGTATTTGCGTTACTCATGGCGGGTATCGGCCCGGCGTTGGGTGATGCGATCGGTGCGGGGACAGTCTCTTTGGGGGGCTCGTCGTCTGCACAGCTGTCGAGCGCGGATGCACGACAACTTGCGCTCGACGCAACGTTGCGGGTGTCGGGCCGGACGTGCGAAGGCCAGATGATTGGCAGCGGATTCGTCCTCGATGGCGTGACGATCACGAACCGTCATCTGGCCGAGGGAGCCACCGAACTGAAGGTCGACAACCCCTCGGGGAGTGCAGCACGAAGTGCGGTGGTTGTGCCGATTGCTCGCCGATCAACGGACCTTGATCTGCTTTCTTCGATGGCGGTCGGCGAATCGATCCTCCAAGCTGCTGATGGCAACGCCGCGGTCGGCGAGCAGATCTTCGTTGCTGGACACGCTGGTGGTGGTCAGACGCTCGTGTTGGCAGGAACCGTCCACCTCTACGATCTCGGGTTGCCGTGGGGCTACTCGGGTGAGGTCATGTTGCTCGACGTTTCGACAACCGGAGGGTTCAGCGGCGGGCCAGTGCTCGATGGCGAAGGGCGAGTCGTCGGCATCTTGCAGGGCTATTCGCCAAACCTCGATTTGTCGGTCGCGATACCGATCGAAACGCTTCGTCGATGGTCTGAGTCGGATGACAGCGCGCCTGTCTCCGTTTGCCCCTAAATGAGTGACCAGCGGTCGCTTTTGGTCGAGCAGGTTGACCCATGCTCATGCGGGACAGATCGACGCCGATGTCTGACTATGGTCTTTGATGCGGGCGGTTCGTATTTGGTCACTTCGGTGGCCTCTGTTCAGTCGTGGGGGGAACTCGATTGGAATGGAAATTGGGACGAGCGTCCGCTCAAACAAGGCACCCGTCGATGACACGTAGTCGAACCGGCCATGGTCCGGGCAGTGGCGGCGGCAACGGCAAGGGGCTCGGACGCGACCTGGCTGGCATTCTTGGTGATGCAATGTCGACTGCTCCCGGCACCGGGGTCAACGAACTCTTGGGTGGCGAGCGAGCCCGCAACTCACCACAGGTGCGCGAACTGGTCACACAGTTGGCCCTTCGCTCGATCGCTGACGGATTCGGTGCCGATGGAGCGATCCTCGTTCGCCGTGATGCCGACGGTGAACTGGCGGCTGTCACGTCCCAACTTCCTTCGTCATGGGATGGGTTCGACACGATCTCCTTTGAGGTTTCGGGCCGATTGTGGAAGCGCCTGGATCAGCTCGGGCACGGGTCCGAGCAAGTTCGACTTGGCTCGCATTCGGTTCTGCTCTGCCACGACGGCGGGGCAGAAGGAAGCATCGCTGCCGCGGTCGTTCGATCGACTCCGTTCGATGACTTCGAGGCACAAACAGTCGCCGATCTCGTTCGGTCTGTTGGTGCCGCGCTGACCGGCCGCGATGCCATTCCGAGCGGACACTCAGTCCGGGTTCTGACGCGGTCGGCCGACGACGGCGTTCTTGCTGACGTTCGCCTTAGCGGTGACGGAGATCGACGTCATGCGGCATCAGTCGCCGAGACGACCGAACTCGCCGTCGCACGCGCTGCTTCGGAGCTCTGCGATGAACAACTTGTCGTGGAGTTCGCAGGTGGAACAACTGTTGACGGATTCGTCGTCACACTCGTGGTCGTGAGGCGAATTGACGGTGGCCCGCTCTTTGGGTTGGCGGTCACCGAGCCTGGAGCGCCGAACGGTCCTGCCGAAGCGGTGTTTTCGGCCGCTCGGGTCATCGGCATCGACCCGTTTCCAAGCCTTGGGGATCCCGCAGTTCGGCCGTC
>CALHCB010000166.1 GCA_937930695.1 uncultured Acidimicrobiales bacterium
GAAACTCGACGTGCGGTATCCACAACCTGTCCCGTTGGATGCTGGTCCGTACCACGTGTGGGCGGAGGCAGAAGCGCCGCGTTCTCGAATGGTTCGAGTTCGCGGCAAAATCCTTGACGCTGAGGGTCAAGCGATGGTCGAAGCAAAGTCGTTGTTTGTCGCCCGGGTCTGATTCAGGGCTGGACGAGCTCGCGCATCAGGTCAAGGCCGATTGAACCAACAGACAGCAGTTCGGCGTGGAACTGCTTCACGTCGGTGTGTCCCGCCTCTTCGAACTTGGTCCGAAGATCGAGGATCGCCTGTTCACCGACCTTGTAGCTGATGGCTTGTCCAGGCCAACCGAGATATCGAGTGACTTCGGAGTCGGCGATCGGGGCAGGCGAGTGAGCGAGCGAACGCAACATCTCGGTGGCCAAGTCGAACGTCCATTCTTCACCGGGGTGGAATGGCGCATCGTCGGGAATCGTGAGCTCGAGGTGAAGGCCGATGTCGATGACGATCCGACATGAGCGGAACATCTGCGACATCAACAATCCGATCTCGTAGTCCGGCTTCTCGAAGTAACCAAGCTCGCCCATCAAACGTTCTGCGTAGAGCGCCCAGCCCTCACCGGATCCTGGATACCAAACGAGCGTGCGGTGCAGTCGTGAGAGTTCGTCGCCCATAGCCGTTTGCCAGCCGACCTGGAGGTGGTGCCCAGGGAAACCCTCGTGGTAGGCGGTCGTGACCTCTTCCCAAAGTGGGAAGGTGGTGCGACCGTCGACGGGGTACCAAACTCGGCCAGGTCGCCGGAAGTCTTCGGAGGGACCGGTGTAGTACGGGGCGGTCGCTCCGCCGGCAGGTGCCGTCTTCACCTCGATGGTCTTGATCCGATCGTCGACCTCGAAGTGGCTGCCGTCGAGTTGCGACAGTGCCTGCTCTTGGCGAGCCTGCATGATGCCAAGGAACTCCTCGACTGAACTGGCGACCCGTTCAGGGTCTGAAACCAGCAGTTCCATGACTTCGTCGACAGTCTTCGATGCGTCGATTCGGGAGCACACCTCATCGATCTGATCGAGGAGTCCGGTGATTTCTGACCAGCCCCAGCTGTAGAGAGCTTCCGGGTCGATCTGTTCTCCCAGAAAGCGCTGAGCGGAGGCGACGTAGCGGTCGCGGCCGACGCCATCTTGGGTGGGCGCTGCCGGCAATTGAACTTCCTCGAACCAGTCGGTCATCTGTCCATATCGAAGCTTCGCGGATTCGATGGCGGCGTCGAGGCGGGGACGCAATGCAGCCACGTCGGAATCAGTGGCGGCGAGTTCATCGAACGGTGAGCGAAGTGAGTCGAACGATGAGTCTTCGCTACCAGCTGCCTGCCTGCCCTGTTCGATCGCAGCCTCGATCTGGCGGCGGGCGGCGACCTGTCCGAGTTCCTGGCCAGAGGCAAGCGAACGCTGGTAGCTGTCCAGGGCCTCGTCGATCGTCTCCAGACGGGTGATGACGTTGATCCACGCTGGTGCGCTATCCATCGGTGCCGACGCAAAGATCGTTCGGATGTCTTGCCAGGGCGACACGATGTTGTTGACGTCAGACCGGAAGAGGTTTGCGTCGATTGTTCCGAGCATGAGCTCGCATTCGTCGATCAGAACCTTTCGCGCCACCTCCGTACGTCGATCGGGGGTGGGGCAAGCCTGTGCTTCAGCGAGTGCATCGGCCCAAAAAGTTCGCTGTGCGGCGTAGCCGTCCGGAGACAGATCAGGCCACTGGTCGTCGTAGCCCTCGATTCCATAGCCGGTGGCGAGCAACGGGTCGAGCGCTGCTATTTCATCAACGATGCGGTCGGAGAGTTCGAAGATGTCGGGCATCTAGAGATCCTGCCCCGAATTTGCTGTCGCCGCTACGAACTTTCTGGACGATCTGTGGTTCGGTCCGGCCAGCCGAAGAAGATTGCGAGGGCGGCGCCGACTGCCCCGCCGGTGCTCGAAAGCAGAAGGTCACCGATGGTGTCTTCGTAGGTGAGGTCAAGCCCAGCTGTTCCCAGCTCTTGCACGAGGAACTCCGCGGCCTCCCACCAGATGATCGCGAGGGCCCCAAAGCCCCACCCGAGACCCCAGGCGTTGAGCTTGCTTATTCCTGTTCGACCAAAGGCGAGGGTGACACCGCCCATGGGGAGCACCCAGTTCAAGAAATGGAGCACATCGTCGGTGGAGTTGTAGTTGTTGTAGAAGTTGAAAACGTTGCCGAGCGTGTCGACGAGAAACGGTGCGACCACCAATGCATCGACGAGGTAGGGATAGGGGCGATGTGCGCCTCGGAGTTTCCACACGAGCGGAACGACGATTGTCGGCAGAAGGTAGAACGGTGCCCGGAATGCCATTCCTTTTCCTGCGAACTGTTCCCAGTTTGGAAACGCAACCGAGACGCTCAGCGCAATCACCAAAGCAATCCGAACCGCCCAGAGGATCTTGCGTTGGAGATCGAGGCGTGAACCCGGTTCAGGGACTACCGAGTCGTTTGCAGGCTCTGCGGACATGGGCGAACGCTATTCCGGACCCTGTCCAAGACCGGGGATCGGCACCCACTACGATTTCGCTCATCGTGTCTCGCCGTTGGTCTTCGTTGTTTCTTGGCGTCGTTCTTGTTCTTGGCGCCTGCACGTCGGGCGAGGGCGGCGATCCCGAATCTGGTGACCCTGGGGTCCCTTCTACGACGACCGAGGCGCCGTGCACCTTGGAGAATGATTGCTTGCCGGAGGAGTGCGTGGGGGTCGAGATCACGACAGAACCGTGGACGCTGCATTCGTTCTCCGGAAGCGAAGGCTCTCACCGGATCTCGACGCAGGCGACTGCATCTGCGCCAACTGCCTGCGCAGGCATGGTGGATACTCGTCTGGAGATCCGAGGAGCCCTCGATGGGATCGAGACGGATCTGTTCGGAGAACGCGAAGGTGCCACGGCTTACGCGCTCGTTGGGCCGCTCGAACGAGTGATCACCATGGTCGTTGCCTGCGACGGGTCGCTGCCTGCGGTCAGCGTTGTCGCCCGATCGGCGCAGGGCGACGACATTGTTGAGGAAGCGATTGACCAGGTTCCGCTCACCGAAGCGGACTGTCGAGATCATGGTCCGGACAGCGTGGATTCCTGTGAGCTCTCTGTTGACGCGGTCAACGAGGAATTGGTTCGTGAGGATGGCGTCTGGACTGGAGCGGTGATCACCGTTGGAGTTGCTGGGCCCAACTGTCCTGCTCCGACGGGCTTGAGCGAGTCGTCGTTCCTGGCCGCCATCGCCGCCACGAACGGTGCAGGGAACACCTGGAACTGGTCAGATTCCGATGGAACGCAGGGTCTTCATGTTGCGCCGGGCGCCCCTGACTTCGCTGAGTTCATCTACAAGTGCGGGGAACGGGAGGGCAGTTTCCCTGTCACCTTCGATGTCACGGCGACGTTCGAAGGACGAGAGTTCGCCACGGGATCCGCATCACTCGATGAAGTGGTGTGCAACGCCACTGGGCCCGACGGCGAAGCGGTGGAATAGCGAACGACCTCGCCGCTCGATCGAGAAGATCGGGTGAATCCAGCCTCGGCCCATCATGTGCCAAAGTATCCGTCACGGAGTCGGCGGTAGGAGCAAGGCGAGCAGTGTCAGGCGAGAAACAACGAGTTCCGTCAGGTTGGTATGTGATGCCTGGGGAGACCGAAAGCGAACTCCGCTATTGGGATGGCGAACGTTGGCTCGATGAGCCCGAATGGGTGCCGCCATCTCGCGATGTGGTCGAAACAGAACGTGCCGCCCGACTTGAAGAAGCCGTTCGTCGAACTGGGGCCCGCCCCGGCGAGGGCATCCCCTTTCATGAGCTGTATCTCCGCCGCTCGTCCAAGAAGGGCAACTGGCGAAGCTGACCGCCCTGATTCAAATGGATTCAGCGGCGTCGGCTGCTTCTTCTCCCGCTGCCTCGTTGCGTGCGGCTGCGTCCTCGGCCGCGGCTGCGACGAGCTGATCGAAGATCATTGGCGGCTCGCGCCATGGATCGGGCAGGGTGCCTGCTTCGGCCGCGGCAATGGTTTCCCATACGCGCATGGCGGAGCACGGCATGTCCATGTGACGAACGCCGAGGTGCTTCAGGGCGTCGATGACTGCGTTCTGTGCCGCAGGCGTCGAACCGATCGTGCTGGCCTCGCCGATGCCTTTCACTCCAAGCGGGTTGAGCGGCGTTGGTGTGACGGTGTGGTGTACCTCGAAGCTCGAGAACTCCGCGGCCGATGGCATTGCGTAATCCATCAAGTTGGCCGTCACGGGGTTGCCAGCCTCGTCGTACACGAACTCCTCGTAGAGGGCCTGGGAGATGCCCTGGCCCACACCACCTTGTTGCTGGCCTTCGAAGATGAGTGGGTTCACGACAGGGCCCGCATCGTCAACGGCGATGTGGCGAACCATCTCGACACGGCCGGTGTCGAGGTCCACCTCGACAACAGAGATGTGGGTTCCGAACGGGAACGTTCCGTCATCTTGTTTGAAGTCGAGTTGAGCGGCGAGCCCTACGGTTTCATCGTCGTGATCAACGATCCCAGTGGGAAGGTCGGCGGCATTTGCCCGAGCGGCAAGTTCGCCCCAACCGAGTGCCTTCGCGGGAACTCCGGCGACACCGACGGTTCCGGCATCGGTATCGATGATGATGTCGTCGATCGATGCTTCCAAGACGTGAGCGGCCAAGTTCTTGGCCTTCTCGACGACGGAGTCTGTGGCCTTCTTGACTGCTGATCCTCCGAGCTGAAGCGATCGAGATCCGCCCGTGCCGCCGCCGCTTCGGACCAGATCGGTGTCGGACTGAACGAGGTTGATGTTCTCCACGGGGATGCCGGTCTGATCGGAGACGATCATGGCGTAGGAAGTCTGATGCCCCTGTCCGTGTGCCGACGTTCCGGCCTTCATCGTGGCGGTGCCGTCTTCGTTGATTTCGACGGCGGCATACTCTTGGCCGCCGCCGCCGGAGGTCACCTCGACGAAGGAAGCGACGCCGATGCCCAGCACCTTGCGTTCTCCTGCTGCGAGTCGTCGAGCCTGCTCGGCACGAAGGCTGTCATAGTCGGCGATCCGGACGGCTTCGTCGAGCGCCTTGTTGTAGTCGCCGCTGTCGTAGGTAATGCCGGTCAACGTCTTGAAGGGGAAGGCGTCCGGCGCGATGAAGTTCTTGCGACGAATCTCCAGCGGGTCCATGTCGAGTTCAAGAGCCGCTTGGTCGACCAGACGCTCGATGAGCGCCGCAGCCTCGGGTCGTCCCGCACCTCGGTAGGCGCCGGTGGGCGTGGTATTCGTGACACCAACGGCAACATCGAAGCGAATCTGAGGAAGCGTGTAGGTCGCATTGGACATGCGCTTGGTGCCAGCGGGGAGCATGGTTCCGACGTTCGGATAGGCGCCCGCATCGCCGATTAGGCGCACCCGAAGCCCGGTGACCGAACCATCGTTCTTGAGCCCGAGTTCGCAGTATTGCACCTGGGCACGAGAGTGAACGAGCGCAACCATGTTCTCGCTTCGAGTCTCGGTCCATGTGACAGGTCGATTGAGAATGCGGGCCGCGGCGGCAATGGCAGTGTTCTCGTGACAAAGGCCTGCCTTGGCACCGAACCCGCCGCCAACGTGGGGCGCGATCACTCGCAGATCCGCGGGCTCGATCGAAAGTGACCGTGCAATTTGATCGCGCAGCAAATGAGGCATCTGGTTCGCGGCGTAGAACGTGAGGCGGCCATCGTCGCCTGGAACCGCGGCACACGAATTGGGTTCCATGGGGACGCCAGCCACGCGCTGATTGACGTAGCGACCTCGCACAACGACGTCTGCTCCGGCGAGGACGTCGGTTTCAGGATCGGTGACCGACAGGGCGATGTTGTCGCCCTTCTCGCTGAAGATGACAGGGGCATCGTCATCGAACGCTGTCTCTGGATCGATGACGGGAGGGAGCGACTCGTACTCGACGACTACGAGCTCGGCGGCGTCGATTGCCTGCTCGAACGTTTCGGCGATGACGAGCGCAACCGGATCGCCGACGTAGCGCACCTTGTCGGCGGCCAGGGGAGCATGCGCGAAGGCGTTCGCAACCTTGACGAAGCCGTGGTGGGGCTCGACGCCGAGCGTCTCTGCAGTGAGGACCGAGACCACTCCGGGGCTGGCAGCAGCCTCGTCGATCGTGATGGAGAGAACGTTGGCGTGCGCTTCGATGGAGCGAACGAACACTGCGTGAAGCGCCGAGATGTCGAGGTCATAGACATAGGTTCCGCCCTTCGTGAGAAGTTCGGGATCTTCGGTGCGGGCAACACGGTTGCCAAGAATTGAACCAGCCATGTTGGTGACTCTACGGCGTCGACCGCAGTTCGATCCAACGCCGCGATTACCCAACCGAGAGTGGGGCGCAGGACTCATCCCGAGCTGAATTCAGCCTATTCAGCTCCCGGACACCGCCTCGTACCTTGAGCCTCGTGCGGGTAGTTGACCCGCCGGCGGAAATTGGAGCGGTCATGTTCAAGCGGATCAGCGCAGCAATTGTCATGGTGCTGTCGAGCCTGGCGATTCTTCCTCTCGGGGCCACCCCGGTAGCAGCGGAGATCACCGACTACGGCGAGGACACCTGGGGTGTGTACGAGAGCGTGCTGGACGGCACGCTCACCGATCGAATCGACTCAGAGGTGATGGCGATCGAGCAGATCGGCAACACCATCTATGTCGGTGGAAAGTTCACCGAGGTCCGTCAGACCAAGAACTCTGCAGGCATCGCTCGCCCATTCTTGGCAGCGTTCGACGCCACCACGGGTGATTACATCGCGAGCTTTGACCCCAACCTCGATCGACCGGTCTACGCCCTCCAGGCCTCACCGGACGGCAGCCGACTGTTCGTCGGCGGCGAATTCGGCGACGTTGACGGCATCGCCAACACCAAGGCGCTCGTCGCCCTTGACCCCACAACCGGTGATGTCGACACCACCTGGCGATCACGCATCAAGCGCGATGCTCGTGCGGTCGTCTTCTCTCTGGATCACGATGGAACCTGGCTCTACGTCGGTGGTGGATTCAGTTCAGTTGGTGGCAGCGGTGGAGTTCCCGAGGTCTTCGCAGTGCGGGCAGCCAAGCTTCGTCTCAGCGACGCATACCCCGACACGAACTTCGCTCCAGTTGTCAGCGGCGGCTCCGTCTGGGGAATCTCAGTTTCACCTGATGGCAACTCGGTCTATCTGGCTGGTTACTTTACTTCGGTCAACGTGATCGGCGGAACGCAGGGCTTTGTTGGTGTCGACAACTCGACAGGACAGAGCATCCGTCCGGGGCGAATTGACCACAACAATCAGGGTCGGCCCTATTACCAAGACGTGCTCTCCGTGAACGGCCTCGTCTTCGTTGCCGGCATGGAACACATCACGTACGCCCTCAGCTCTACCGATCTCTCGGTTGTGACGAAGCATTCGACTGGTCGTCCGGAGAACTTCGGAACTGGCGGCGACTACCAGGATCTCGAACTCGTTGGTGACCGTGTCTACGCGGCATGCCATTGTCGGGGAAGTCACTACGCCGACGGCGATCTTTTCAACATCATTCGTGGCATTGATCCTCCAGGAAGCTTCAGCCGGGAAGATCCGATCAAGTTTGTTGCGGCCTACTCCGCTATCGACGGCTCCTACGATCCGTCGTTCCAGCTCGACGTCAGCGGTTCATCTGGCGTGTGGGCCGTTCACGGCGCAACCGATGGCTGCCTCTGGGTTGGCGGAGATCTCACGCGATCAACTCGAGCCAACGGAACCGATCAGGCTCGAGGCGGATTCAGCAAGCATTGCGATGATGCGTTCGCTGCTGATGATCAGCGCCCCTCAACTCCGACTGGCGTGTCGGTGAACTCGAGCGACGACGACGCAGTCCTCTCGTGGACCGCATCGACCGACAATGTTGCGGTGGCCGGCTACTCGATCTACCGAGCTGACTCGAACAACGGCACCGCGCTGCTGGTTGGCACCTCGAGCACGACCAGCTTCACCGACGCAGGTCTTGCGGACGGCACGTACTGGTATTACCTCCGGGCGTTCGATGCCGCAGGCAACCTGAGTTGGCGCACCGGCTACAAGCCAGTGACCATCTCCGATGTTGTTGTCGATACCGAGCGACCAAGCACGGTGAACGGCATGACCTTGAGCCCCGACAGCCTCACCGTCGAGGTGAGCTGGAACGCCGCTTCGGACAACATCGGCGTCGCCGGCTACCGGATCTATCGGGGCAGCTCGGCCAACGGCTCGTTCGTTGCGATCGGTGAAAGCACCTCGACGACCTACGACGATCTTGGTCTCGCCGAGGGCACCTACTGGTACTACATCCGAGCATTCGACGCCGCAGGCAACGAAGGTTGGCGCAATGGAACCAAGTCGGTCACCGTCATCGACGGCGGAGTCATCGACACCGAACGACCTTCGACGCCAACTGGGCTGCTTCTGGCAGGAAAGACCAGCAACTCGGTTGATCTGACCTGGAACGCATCGACGGACAACGTCGGCGTCACCGGCTACCAGATCATCGACGAAGCAACGGGCAACGTCGTCGGAACCAGTGCAACGACTGCCGGAACGGTGAGCGGTCTGAACCCTGGAACGTCCTACTCCTTCTTCGTGAAGGCAATCGATGCTGCCGGCAATACCAGCTGGCGCTCGAACCTGCGAGCTGTCACGACCAACTGAGCGTGACAGACAACTGATCTGTGTGTGGAGGTGTCATAGTCCGGAACCTGCGGCGGCAGGTTCCGGACTTGGCGCGTTCGTCGCGATCCGTCTCGCCCTTCGAGGCCTGAGGTCCTAGCCTTGCGAGATGCCTGAGTATCGCTCTCGTACAACCACCCATGGCCGCAACATGGCGGGCGCCCGCGCTCTTTGGCGGGCCACCGGCATGGGAGATGACGACTTCGACAAGCCGATCATCGCCATTTCCAACTCGTTTACGCAGTTCGTGCCAGGGCACGTGCACCTCAAGGATCTCGGGCAACTCGTTGCCCGAGAGATCGAGGCTGCGGGTGGAGTAGCCAAGGAATTCAACACCATCGCCGTCGACGATGGCATCGCGATGGGGCATGGCGGCATGCTCTACAGCCTCCCGAGCCGGGATCTGATCGCTGACTCCGTCGAATACATGGTGAACGCTCACTGCGCCGATGCGCTGGTCTGCATCTCCAACTGCGACAAGATCACGCCCGGAATGCTCAATGCTGCGATGCGGCTGAACATCCCGACGATCTTTGTCAGCGGTGGACCAATGGAAGCGGGCAAAACAAAGCTCGCCGGTGGAGAGATCAAGGTCGACTTGATCTCCGCCATGATGTCGGCCGGAGATGCTTCGGTGAGCGACGAGGACGTCGCCTCGATCGAACGCTCGGCGTGCCCGACCTGCGGCTCGTGTTCTGGCATGTTCACGGCGAACTCCATGAACTGCTTGACCGAGGCGCTCGGCCTCTCACTTCCGGGCAATGGCACGACTCTCGCCACACACTCCGATCGCGAACAACTCTTTCTTCAGGCCGGTCGATCGATCGTCGACGCTGCCCGTCGGTACTACGAGAAGGACGACGATTCCGTGCTTCCTCGCGTCGTCGCCTCGAAGGCGGCATTCGAGAACGCCATGGCCCTCGACATCGCCATGGGCGGGTCGACCAACACCGTGTTGCACATCCTCGCCGCGGCCGAAGAAGCTGAACTTGATTTCAAAATGGCCGACATTGATGAGCTCTCGCGGCGCATGCCGAACATCTGCAAGGTTGCTCCATCGGTCGAGGAGTACCACGTCGAAGACGTCCATCGAGCTGGCGGCATCATGGGCATCCTCGGAGAGCTCGATCGTGCCGGTTTGATCGACACGTCGACCACGACCGTTCATGCGGGCACGCTCGGCGCCGCTCTCGACGAGTGGGACATCATGCGCGACACCTGCACCGAGGAGGCCAAGCACCTGTTCACCGCCGGTCCGGCCGGCATCCCGACGCAGGTGGCCTTCAGCCAGAGCACTCGTTGGCCAACGCTTGATACCGATCGGGCGGGTGGGTGTATTCGTTCGGTCGAGAACGCCTACTCCGCCGATGGCGGTCTCGCGATCCTGTACGGCAATATCGCCGTAGACGGTTGCATCGTGAAGACCGCAGGCGTCGACGAGTCGATCCTG
Organism: uncultured Acidimicrobiales bacterium; assembly: GCA_937930695.1. GTDB lineage: Bacteria > Actinomycetota > Acidimicrobiia > Acidimicrobiales > SZUA-35 > CALEWY01. The sequence goes on from CALHCB010000166.1 coordinate 10,156, forward strand.
GTCTTCTCCGGTCCGGCGCGAGTCTTCGAAAGCATGGAAGCAGCGATGGAAGGCGTGCTCGATGAAAACGTCGTCAACGCTGGCGATGTCGTGATCGTTCGTTACGAAGGCCCGAAGGGTGGGCCAGGTATGCAGGAGATGCTGTATCCGACCACCTACATCAAGAGTCGCGGTCTCGGCAAAGAATGTGCCTTGCTCACCGACGGTCGTTTCTCCGGAGGCACCTCCGGTCTTTCCATCGGCCACGCGTCACCAGAAGCGGCTGCGGGTGGAGCCATCGGTCTTGTCGAAGAGGGCGACATCATCGACATCGACATTCCGAATCGCTCCATCAACCTTCGAATCTCCGACGAGGAGCTCGCAGATCGCCGAGCTGCGATGGATGCCAAGGGATCCGACGGATGGAAGCCGATCGGTCGAGAGCGTCCGGTGTCTGCAGCCCTGCGGGCCTATGCCGCCCTGACCACCTCGGCCGATCGTGGTGCAGTCCGTGACCTGAGCCAGCTCGACTAAGTCGTTCCCGAGAAGTCGAGTCTGGAAGCGTTACGCGCTGGGCCGGGCTGCGGCAGAGCGTGCTCTGTTGTTGGCCCAGCTGAGCACGAAGACACCAGCGACAACGAGGGCTCCACCGAACAATTCGACGGCTTCGAGCCGTTCGTCACGAATCAGCCAGGCGAGCAATACGCCGAACACGGGGATCACATACGCAGGCAAGGCGGCCTGAGCTGCTGGCGCGTGTCGGATGATCGTCGCCATCAGGGCGAAGGTGATGGCCATGGCGGGCACGGCTGCATAGAGCAGGGGAGCAGCCAGACCTATGCCCCAGTCGATGTCGTCGAGACCTTCGATCACCAATGCCACAGGAATGCAGACCGCTGCCGACATCAATAGTTGCACGGCGACGAACATGACCGGGCTGACCCGAGAGACATCGCGCACCTTCATCATCACGGTGCCAACCGCCCATGCGAGGGTTGCGATCAGCAGGATGCCGATGCCAGCGAAACTGGTTTCGCCGCCGAGCGCAGGAGAGGCGACCAACGCCGCGCCAGCAAATCCCATGACGAGGCCACCGGTTGCCAGGGAGCTCAGCCGTTCCTTCAGCACGAAATAGGCGATCACCGCCGTGAAGAGCGGCATGGTGCTGGCCATGATGGCAGCGACACCGGCCGGCACCTTGTTGACACCAATGACGAGGGTCATGCTCGAGACGGTCGTGATGCAAAGCGACACGATGAAGATCGTGAGGTAGTCGTCCCGGCGGGTGGGGAGGCGTTCGCCAATAGCGAGGGCGAAGGCCATGAGGAATATGCCGCCCACCAACGTTCGAAGGGCGACCAGTACGAGTGGCGTCGAATGGTCGAGTGCAAACTTGAGCGCCGTGTAGTTGCCACCGATGAGCAAGGCAACGAAGAAGATGATTCCGAGCATGACCGCGGGGGCCATGGTTGGTCCGGACTGGCCCGGAGAGGTTGTGGCGGTGGCGTTGATCCCCGAACCATACGGCGCCTCGGCTCATCAACCGAATCGGTCGAGCTCCTGCCATGAAATGGCTTGTGATGCTTCCGGGGGCAGCGAGTTTCGTTGCCGCTTCGTGAACAGTCTCGTGTTCATCTTGCTTCCTGTCCCAGACGCTCCTAGAACTGCGGCAGGGCGTGTTCTGAGGATTGAGGGACCATCGGAAGTGAGCGCTACGTCGAACCGGACTGTTCTGGTCATCTCGAGGGATGCAACCGGCGCCGTGATCGCGGGCCGGTACCCAGGGATCAGGAGTTGATCTCGGTGGTGAAGCGCGGCGAAATCGAACATGCGTCCGTTGAACTGAACGTGCTCGGTGAGGTTGCAGCCAACATTGGTGGTGAACCCCGACGCATCACCGCCAAGCGGCAACGTGCGGTCCTTGCCTATCTCGCCCTGCACGCCGGTGAGCCGGTGTCGGCAGATCGAGTTCTCGACGCAGTGTGGGGGGATGATCTCCCGGCATCCGGCGTCAAAGCCGTGGCATTTCACATCTCGAACCTACGAACGGTGCTCGAACCGAATCGAGAGGGCGAGGGCTCGCTGATCCTCACGTCTCCTGCTGGTTACACACTTTGTGTCGATTCCGCCCAAGTCGATGCTCATCGGTTCCAGCAACTGATCGGGGAATCCCGAGATCTCCTCCGAGGCGACGCGGAAACGTCACTCGACAGAGTGCAATCTGCGCTCGAGCTCTGGCGAGGCAACCCGTTCGCCGATCTTGGTGACGAACCATTCGTTGCGAGCGAGAGTCGGTCGCTGGAACAGCTGCGACTGCTCGCCAGACGAACTCAGGCCGAGGCACGGATCAGCCTTGGGCATCATGAGGAAGCCATCGCTGACACCGAGGCACTGATCGCCGAACTGCCGCTAGAGGAAGCCGGTGTTCGGCTCCTGATGACTGCCTTGCACCGGGTAGGCCGAACCGTCGACGCCCTTGGCGCCTTCAGCGAGTTGCGCCTTCGCCTCAGCACCGAATTGGGAATCGAGCCATCGAAA
>CALHCB010000167.1 GCA_937930695.1 uncultured Acidimicrobiales bacterium
GAAGTGAAGCCGGTGACGAAGTGATACATGACCTCTTCGGGGGTGAGAATCGAGACGGGAGGCAGCACGCCGAAGGCGTCTGCGGTGAGCAGCACGATCGTTTCGGGGTGCGGCCCCTTGGCTCCCTCAGCGACACCGGGGTTGCAGGCCAGGGGATAGGCGAAACGGGTGTTCTCCGTGATGGAACCGTCCGTCAGATCGAAGTCCTGAGGATCGGTATCGGAGATGGACTTGCCGGGAAGTGCCGGCACGTTCTCGATGAGCGTTCCCTTCATCGACAGCGCAGCAGCGATGACCGGCTCGTTCTCCTTGCTCAGATCGATCAACTTGGCATAGCAACCGTCTTCGAAGTTGGAGACACCCGTGTCGGTCCAGACGTGCTCGTCGTCACCGATGAGCAGACGATTCGGATCGGCGGAAAGCGTGGTCTTTCCTGTGCCGGAGAGGCCGAAGAGAATCGCGGAGTCGTTGTCGTCGCCAACGTTGGCCGAGCAATGCATCGACAGCTGGCCCTTGGCCGGCAAGACGTAGTTCATCAGCGTGAACATGGTCTTCTTGTTGACGCCGCAGTAGTCGGCACGCCCGAGCACGAGGGCGACTCGATTGACGATGTCGATGATCACAGCACGATTGGACTTGGTGCCATCACGCTCAGGAACACAATGAAATGACGGAACGTTCAGGAGTGTCCAGCCAGCGTTCTGGCGATCAGCGTCCTCGCGAACCTCTTTCGGGAACATGATGTTGCAGAAGTACGCGTGGGTGGCGTACTCGCCGACGAACCGGTACGGCTCGGCGAACTCGGGATCCCACCCGCAGAAGACGTCGGTGGCGTAGAGCGTGCCAGCCTTGTTGTTCAGGTGTTCGACAACCCGCGGAAGCAGCTCGTCGAACTTCTCGGGATCGAATTGGCCGAAGTCTGGCTTCCACCACACCTGGTCAGCGACCTCAGGCCGAGCGACCGCAAAGGTGTCTTTGGTTGGCCGACCGGTACAAGTCGGATCGGTGTAATAGACGAGCGGGCCGTCTTTCCCGAGCGATGTGGCAAACGCTTTTTGTTCGTTGCCGTCGCCATCAGCGTCGACGTAGCCGCGATCGTTTGCGATGGCGGCATCGAACAACTCGTCCTGGGAGAGTCCGTGAAGGACGTTCACCCCGGTGAGGCCGAATGTCTGATTCAGCTCAGCGAGTACTTGTTCATTTGTGCGTGTCATGTAGTAGTTCCCGACGTCGTTGTCCGAACGATGAATGACAGAACGCGATGGCCCCCCTATCAGGCCCTGTCTGCCGGTCTCCCGGCTTTTCTCCTACTTATCATCGGCATCGCTGATCCAAGCTGGAGTCCCCATGTCAACCTCTGAGCCAAGACGAAGGCTTGTGGCCTGTCCTTGCTCGTCGAGATCGAATACGACTCGCTGGCCGGGACGAAGCATGCGGAACACTGATCCATCCAGAGCAACGGGAGAAAGCTCGTACTCAGAGAGGTCCGTGTCGCGCAAAAGCACGCCATCACGAGTCACTGGGTCATAGGCCTTAATCACACCCTGCACAGAAGTACTCCACTGCCGTCTACGGCTTCGCAAGTCGGTGCCTGAGTGTAGGTCACCGGGACGCATCGGCCAATTGCGTGGACGAACTATCGCCCGAGGGAATAGAACTCATCGTTCGGACGCATTTGAGTCAAATGGGCCATGCGGTTGGAGAGGGCAAAGAAGGATGAGATCGCACCGACATCCCAGATGTCTTCGTCGCTCAGTCCTTGAGCCCTGAGCTCCTCGTGGTGAGCATTTGCGATGGTGGCTGGTTCCATTGCGACCCGCACCGCGAAGTCACAGATGGCTCGCTCGCGGTCGGTCAGATCGGCATGGCGCCAGTTCGTCGCTACCTGGTCGGCGATGGTCGGAGACTTGGCTCGGATCCGCAGAATCGCTCCGTGAGCAACGACGCAGTAGAGGCAATCATTCTCTGCGCTTGTCACAACGACGATCATTTCGCGTTCGGCCTTGGACAGCCCGGACTCGCGACCAAGTCGTTCGGGTTCAATCAGTGCGTCGTGGAACGCGATGAAGGCTCGGAACTCGTCGGGTCGGTGCGCCATGGCCAGAAACACGTTCGGAACAAAGCCAGACTTGTCGGCCACCGCCTTGATCGTGGCTGCGACGTCTTCGGGGAGTTCGGAGAGTTCCGGCACGGGATAGCGGGAGATGGGTTGGCTGCTCATCCCGAGAGGCTGTCACGGGGAGCCGGTAGCGTGCGAGTCGTGAGGTGTTGTGGCGATGTCCGACGCGAAAACTGATCCATCCGAGCCGATCTCGCTCCGAGAGTTGGATGGTTGGTCCGTGACACGGCTGAAGGGTGTCGGTGACAAGAAGGCGAAGGGTCTCGCGAAAGCAGAGATCGAATCGCTCTTCGATCTGCTGACCTTCTATCCGAGGCGGTATCTCGACCGAACCAAAGAAGCCAAGATCGCCGACATGGTGGAAGGCGAAGAGGCGACCGTGCTCGTCACGGTCAAAAGCTCGAATTCTCGCCGGATTCGCGGCGGTCGAGTCATGGTCAACGTGACCGTGACTGATGGTCAGAGTGACCTCGAGCTGACGTTCTTCAACCAGGCGTGGCGAGAACGCCAACTTGGTGTTGGTCGTCAGGCCATGCTGCACGGGAAGCTGTCCTACTTCCGAGGCAAGCGTCAAATGGCGAACCCTGTCATCGATCTCGTTGGCAACAAGACCGGTCGGATCATCCCCGTCTATCCTCAATCCGAGAAGAGCGGAATTCACAGCTGGGACCTCGTCGAGTTCGTTGAAGAGGCACTACGCAGAAGCCTTCCACCGGTTGGGCGAGGCTTCGTCGAACCGCTGCCGATGGACCTTCTTGATCGTCATGACTTCATCGACCGCGGCGCAGCGATGCAGGGAATTCACTCTCCTGAGTCCATGGCCGAAGTCTCTGAGGCCCGGCGACGCCTTGTCTTCGAAGAACTGTTTCGGATGCAAGTCACACTGGTCTTGCGTAAGCGGATGATGGAGGCCACCGAAGTCGGGCTCGAACACACCGCAAATGGTCCGCTCGTCGAGCGTTTTCGGGATGCCTTGCCGTTTCCGCTCACGGGAGCACAGGAGCGTTCGATCAACGAGATCGTGGCTGATCTGCAACGCCCGATTCCCATGCACCGGCTGCTGCAGGGCGATGTCGGAGCAGGCAAGACCCTTGTTGCGGTGGCTGCCATGTTGACCGCCGTTGATGGTGGGCATCAGGCCGCGCTGATGGCCCCAACCGAGGTACTCGCAGAACAGCACGCTGCCGGGATTCGTCAGCTTCTTGGCGATCTCACGGTCCCGGACCCCGCCACGCTCATGGGCGATCGGCCGTTGAAAATTGAGTTGCTCACGAACCGAACGTCCACGCCTGATCGCAAGCGAATCCTGAGCGAGATGTTGTTGGGACAGACCGATTTGGTCATCGGAACCCATGCTCTCATCCAGGACAATGTGCAGTTCGATTCGCTCGGCGTCGTGGTGATCGATGAGCAGCATCGGTTTGGCGTCGAACAGCGAGCCGCGCTTGGTGAAAAGACGCGCGGAGAGCTCTTGCCCGACGTCTTGGTGATGACGGCGACTCCGATTCCTCGCACCGCGGCGATGACGGTGTACGGAGACCTCGACGTCTCGGTGCTCGATGAACTTCCACCGGGCCGCACCCCGATTGTGACCAAGTGGGTGCAGGCCGCTGGTTCGCTGGAAGACGACACCTCCCTCGACCTTGAAGCGATGTGGACTGAGATTCGAGGCCAAGTTGCCCAAGGCCGGCAGGTGTACGTGGTGTGCCCACTCATCGATGAGTCAGAAAAGCTCGAGGTCGCGTCTGCCGAGACGACCTTTGAGCGACTGGCAGCCGTTGAACTCGACGAGTTGCGGCTTGGCCTGCTTCATGGGCGAATGCACTCGAACGACAAAGACGAGACGATGACCCGCTTTCGCGACGGTGGACTCGACGTGCTCGTCGCAACCACAGTGATCGAGGTCGGTGTCGATGTTCCGAACGCCACGGTGATGGTGATTCTCGACGCGGACCGTTTCGGTATCGCCCAGCTTCACCAGCTCCGAGGGCGCGTCGGTCGTGGTGAGCACGCCTCGACATGCTGGCTTGTCGGCGAAGCAACCACGCCGGACGGAGAGTCCCGTCTCGAAGCGCTCGTGGAATCCACCGATGGCTTCGAGCTGGCTGAAGTTGATCTCGAACTCCGAGGCGAAGGATCGATCATGGGGGAACGTCAGAAGGGAAGAAACGACCTCAAGCTGGCGTCCCTCCGACGTGACAAGGACGTAGTGGTTGCTGCTCGGAAAGAAGCGGTGGCGTTGATCGACGCCGATCCAGACCTGTCCGCCCACCCCGACCTTGCCGCCGAGCTCGAACTCTTCCTCGACGAAGAAGACGCTGAGTTTCTCCTCAAAGGCTGATCCCGCTCGACCAGATCAGTCGGTGCTATCGCCGATGACGATGTCCCAGCGATCGAGACAGTCCTTGCACCGGTAGGGCAGCACCGTGCCGGGATCGAGGGGTTCATCGCCCGGATACCACCCGAGCGGATAGCACGTGCCTCCGCAGTCGACGCACACGATCTCATGGTCCGGCTCGATCACCGTGCGCACGGTAGTGCGCCGACTCCGATCCGCCTCTCGGGGCCGTAGCGTTGCCGGATGCGAATTATCTCGGGAACGGCTGGGGGTCGCCGAATTGTTGCGCCAGATGGCCAAGGCACGCGCCCGATCACCGACCGGGCCAAAGAAGGCATCTTCAACATGCTGCTCAGCGTGGTTGCGATTGAAGACGCCCGCGTTCTTGATCTCTTTGCGGGGAGCGGTTCGTTCGGCCTGGAATGCTTGAGCCGCGGCGCCCATCACGTGACCTTCGTCGAGCGAGATCGCAAGGCCGCCGACGTCATTCGCAAAAACCTCGAGACCTTCGGCTTTGCCGATCGAGCTGACGTCCGGAATTCAACAGTGGAATCGGTCTTGCGAGCGTGCCCGGTCGTTGATCTTGCGTTCTGCGACCCGCCGTACAAAGACGACGTGTGGGCCGAGCTCTTGCCCACCATCCGGGCTGACGTTTTGGTGGGGCATGCGTCTCGGCCAATCGAGTTGAGTGGCGAATGGGTCGAGCTGAAGCGTCGAACCTACGGGCGGGCAGAGATCGTGATCGCCGAGGCAGTGGAAGGCACGCGCTAGTGGCATCACTGTCGCTGGTGACGATCGTCGTCGCTGACTACGACGAAGCGATCGCGTTCTTCGTTGAGCTGCTCGGTTTTGAGCTCGCTGAGGACTCGCCGTCGACCACAAACGATGGCAGGCCGAAGCGGTGGGTTGTCGTTCGGCCACCAAAAGCGGAGACCGGAATTCTCCTCGCCAAGGCTGATGGCGCAGACCAGCTCGCGGCAGTGGGACGCCAAACGGGTGGACGCGTCGGCTTCTTTCTCGAGGTCGACGACTTCGACGCCACGTATGAACGAATGGTGGCTGGCGACGTGAGGTTCGTCGGTGAGCCTCGAATGGAGTCGTACGGCCGAGTCGTGGTCTTCCAAGACCTCGTCGGGAATCGTTGGGATCTCCTCGGCGCCTGACGCTCATCGGTTTCCTTTAGGATTCCACCAATGAGTACTGCCCTGTATCCAGGATCGTTCGATCCAGTCCACAACGGGCATCTCGCCGTTCTGGAATCAATTGCTCCCCTTTTCGACACGGTCATCGTGGGTGTGGGTCACAACCCCGACAAGCCTTCTGGTTTGTTCACTCCGGCAGAACGCGTCGAGCTGCTCGAATCTGTCACGAGCCATCTGTCCAATGTGCAGGTGGCCCTTTTCTCGGGCCTGGTCACGGTTGCCGTGGCGGATCTTGGTGCCGATTGTTTGATCAAGGGGTTGCGGGGTGGCGGCGACCTCGAGGTGGAGATGCAACAGGCCCACATGAATCGCACAACTGGCGCTGTGCCGACGATCTTTGCGCCCGGCCTGGGGTCCGCAGGGCTGATTGCCGGCACCTATGTCCGCCAGATTGCCATGATGGGTGGCGACGTCAGCGGTGTGGTTCCGGCTGCGGTACTTGCTGGTCTCGCGAGCAAAACGTCGCAATGACACGGCAACGCAAGGGGGCAGGGTGAGTTTCCACGACAACCGTCCAGGCGGTCCTGAGGATGAACAGTCCGATCGAAACGCCTGGAACGCTGAGTATCGAGACCCGCTGCCAGCGGACCGCGCCGAGGATCCTGTGCCGGGACCTCCGCAACCAGCGACGATGAGTGAGCTGCTCGACGAGGCAATTCAGCATGTGGCCGAGGCCCGACCTGCACCGATGTCATCAATGGCCAAAGTCGATCGTGACGAACTTCTCGACTTGCTCGAGGATGTGCGGGATTTGCTTCCCGAAGAGATTCGGGCTGCCCGCTGGTTGTTGAAAGAGCGTGATCAGTTTCTCGCCGATGCCCGTCGTGAACGCGATGCGATCATCGGCCAGGCACGCGTCGAAGTCGCGAGACTCGTGGACCGGCAGGCAGTTGTGCATGCCGGCGAGGACAAGGCCAGGCGAATCGTGACAGAGGCCCGGGAGGATGCTCGACGAACTCGCAATCAGCTGGACGATTATTGCGAACGCAAGCTGTCGAACTTCGAGCGGGTGCTTGACGAGACGACGTCTGCAGTGCGCGAAGGGCGCCAGAAACTCAGCGCATCGATCGATCTGACCGGTCTGGAGCAACCCGACGACGCCTCGTTCGAAGCCATGACGCTGCAAACAGGGACGAATCGGGCCGATGAGTCATCAATCGGGTCTGATCAGCAGTTAGGCGAGAGCTCGTGAACCAGCCATCGCGCCCATCGAACAGATTGACGCGCTCCGTCACTGACCTTCGACGTCGGCTCGGTCAGAGAATGGACGTGGCGATCGACCTCGATCTTCCTGTGCTCGAGGTTCTCGCAAGCAAGACCACGGGACACCCCATTGTTGGCAAGGTCGTCATCGAGAGCATCGAGCGAGGAGTCACCGTCGCTGGATCGGTCGAATTCGACTGGATCGGCGATTGTCGGCGATGTCTCGAACCAGTCGAGGGTCGCCAGCCCGTCGACATCTTCGAGATCTTCCAGTTCAATGCCCCCGACGATTCCGATGACATTCAAGAGCTGGTCGATGACACGGTCGACGTCGTGCCGATTGTTCGTGACGTTGTGCTCTTGGGACTTCCCTTGGCCCCGCTGTGTCGGCTCGACTGCGAGGGACCGGATCCTGAGCGCTATCCAGCAAAAACGATCGACCAGGTTGAAGCAGAACAAGCTGCCGCTGAACCGTCCACTGATCCTCGGTGGTCAGCCCTCGAAGGTCTTTCGTTCGAGAACTAGCCGACGATCTGCTGGCTCCGAGAGCGCCGGTCAGGACCCGTTGTAGACCGTTTGTCCGAGGATGAACATGCAGACCCGCCACGTTCCGTCGATCTCCTGGAGGTCGAGTTGGGCAGATTGTGCGGCGCCGTCGAGCGTGATCGTGCCGGTCACAACAGCGGCCGTGCCAGCCCCGGAACTGTTGTTGATCGCAACCCCGTTGAGGTCATACCCGGTCACGTTCAGATCGTTGATGAGCGCTTCGAACGCTGGCCGATTGTTGGTCTGACAGAGGGGAGCCAGAGCGTCGTACGCCGCTGCTCCGTTGTCGGCCTGGGCCAGTGCGAGAAAGTCGTTGCTTGCATCGACAGGCTTGGTCGCGGCGTTGACGAAGAAGGCCACGCAGCCAACTCCCAATAACGCGAGGACGATGAAGGCACCGAGGATCCAGGGCCACACCTTTTTCTTCGGCTTTTCGATGACCGGCTCAGTGCCTGGTGCGCCTGGCGGTGGGGCACCGAATGCGGGCCGAGGGTCGCTGGGAGAACCAGGTGGCGGACCGCCAGGGGCGCCGGGTGCCGGCATTGGTTGCCCGTAGTCGGCAGTTCCAGAATTTGGTGCGGCACGGCCAGGTGGTGGAGTCATCGGAGCAGCGGGCGAGGGCCCCGGTGGAGGCATCGGTGGCGGTGCTGGAGTGCCCGGTGCAGGAGTGCCCGGTACAGGAGTCCCTGGAGCTGGCGTACCTGGTGTTGGAGCCCCGGGAGCGGGTGGCTGCGCGGGCATGCCAGGAGGGGGGCCGGGTTGATCGGGTGGCTGCGGGGCGCCGTCAGTCATTCGCAGGACTCTAGAGGTTCAGCGACTTGCCACCGAGAACCCGCGGCGATTCTGAGTCTGTAGTCGCCGATTCAGCTGAACCGTGCTTCAAGTTCGTTGATCTCCGGGAGGCCGATGAGGTCGGTAAATTCTCCGAACTCCGGAATCTGATCGAGGATGGGAATCGGGGAACCGGCTTCTTTGATCTGGGCCAGAACCTGCTGCATGGCCCGAGTGGCTGCGAGCAACGTCGAGATCGGCATGATGATCATGGCGAACCCGAGTTCTGCGATTCGGTCATAGGACAACGGCGGGGTCTTCCCGCCCTCTGCCCAGTTGAACAACAGGGGAATGCCGGTGAGCTCGCTGGCAACCGTTTCGATTTCGTCTTCGCCAGTCAACGCTTCGACGAAAAGCACATCGGCCCCCGCGTCTCGGCATCGTCGAGCACGCTCCAGGGCCGCCTCGAATCCTTCCGGTGCTCGCGCATCGGTCCGGGCGATGATGACGAAATCCGGATTCGTCCTGGCCTGCACCGCAGCGTGGATTTTGGCGACGAACTCGTCGGCAGGAACGACCTGCTTGCCTTCCATGTGGCCACACTTCTTCGGCATCACTTGGTCCTCGATATGGATGCCAGCGACCCCGGCTCGTTCGTAGTCCTGCACGGTGCGAATCACGTTGATGGGGTTGCCGTAGCCGGTATCCGCATCCGCAATCACCGGCAGATCCGTCGCAGCAACGACTCGCCGAGCGTTGTCCAGCATCTCGCTCACCGACAGCAGCCCGACGTCGGGTCGTCCGAGCAGCGAGGCCGCGGTTCCAAAGCCGGTCATATAGACCGCATCGAAGTCTGCTTGCTGGATCAGTCGAGCTCCGAGCGCGTCGTAGCAGCCGGGGAGGAGAAGCGGCTCGTCTCGGCGGAGAAGGGCCCGCAAGTCTGCGGGTCCGGATCGGGCCGGGCGAAGAAGGTCAGCCATGGCCTCAGTCTGGCGGTTCTGTCGTCGGTTAGCGTGGAGAGATGGCTGATTCAGCGGATCCGGGTTCTCGTGATGCCTTCAGCAATCGATTGTTGTGGGGAGACAACGTTGGCCTGCTCGTTGTCGATATGTGCCGGGCGTACTTCGAAGCGGACTCGCCGCTCTTCATCGATCGACCAGTAGTGGCGAGCCGCTGCCTGGAGCTGGTTGAGGCCGCCAGGGCGAGCAACGTTCCCATCTATTGGAGCCGAGTCGAGTTTGAGCCGGGAGGCGCTGATGGTGGCGTCTTCTATCAAAAGGTCGGAGCGCTGAGCGTGTTCGACAGGGGCGGACCGCTTGGCGATTGGATTGCCGGCCTCTCACCCGCCCAGGGGGAGTTCGTGGTCACCAAGCAGGGCGCGTCCAGCTTTTTCGGCACGTCGTTGGCCGAACAACTTGGGTCCGACGGCATCGACACCGTTCTCATCGCTGGCGTGTCGACGAGTGGGTGTGTGCGCGCCAGTGCGCTTGACGCGTGCCAACACAATCTGATTCCTGTTGTGGTTGCGGATGCCTGTGGCGATCGCACCGATCAGGTTCACCAGGCGAGCCTTTTCGATCTGGACGCCAAGTACGCCAATGTCGAGATGCTGCACGAGGTGGTCGGCAAGCTCGACTGATGGATACGTGGTATCAACGGTGATGGACCTAGGCATCTTCATTCCCATCGGCAACAACGGCTGGATGATGTCGGAGAACTCTCCGCAGTACCCACCGTCATTCGCACTGAACCGCGAGGTCGCCGAGCGTGCAGAAGAAGCCGGATACGACTTCCTGCTGTCGATGGTGAAGTTGCGGGGATTTGGAGGCAAGACCGAGTTCTGGGACCACAACCTGGAATCGTTCACGCTCATGGCAGGTCTTGCCGCCGTCACATCCAAGATCAATCTGTTCGCATCCGTTGCCCTTCCAACGATGGAACCTGCGATGGTCGCTCGGATGGCCGCAACTATCGATGACATCTCCGATGGACGCTTTGGCATCAATATCGTTTCCGGTTGGAACCAGATCGAGTACTCCCAGATGGGAGTGTGGCCCGGGGACTGGTACTACGAGAAGCGCTACGACTACGCCACCGAGTACGTGTCGATCATGAAGGATCTGTGGTCCTCCGGGGTCTCGGATCTCAAGGGCGAGTACTTCCAGATGGACGACTGTCGATTGTCGCCACCGCCAAAGAACGGTGGCGTGCCGCTTGTCTGCGCTGGTCAGTCAGATCGTGGCATGGAGTTCTGCGCCACCTACGGCGATTTCCAGTTCATCATCGGAACGGGTGACCTCGACGTGGTCCGGGCCGACGCGGCTCGCCTTTCTGCCGCAGCAGAAGAGACAGGGCGCGATGTCGGGGTCTACGTCCTCTTTCAAATCACGATGGGGGAAACCGATGCCGAGGCCGAAGCGAAATGGCAGCACTACAAAGATGGTGCTGATCTTGACGCCATCAAATTCATGACCGGCCAAGCAGAGCTCGACACCGCAGGAGCTACTGCCGAGAAGATCACCGAAATGCAGGGTGCGTTCAACCTCAATATCGGCCCAATCGTGGGGAGCCATGCCACGATTGCGGCTCGCCTCGACGAGGTCGCCGAGATCCCCGGCGTCAAAGGCGCCATGTGTGTCTTCGACGACTATCCGACCGCGACAGTGGAGTTCGGAGAGAGGGTCATGCCACTCATGGCGAGCCGTCGTTGAAACTGACGGGTTGGAATTGATCGCGAACAGTTATCATTCGTCGTTCGATCTACGCCCGTTGAGGGCCCGCGCCGACCGAGGACATCATGGCCGTTCCAAAAAAGAAGACATCGAAGGCCAAGACTCGCAGCCGTCGGGCATCCAGCTGGAAGCTCTCAGCTCCGGCCAAGAGCGTCTGCCCGCGCTGCTCGTCAGCCAAGTTGCCCCACCGCGTTTGTGGTAGCTGCGGCTGGTACGCCGGGCGACAGGCCATCGAAGTCGACTGACTTCACCATGAGTGAGGTGCTCCCTGTTGCCGTCGACGCCATGGGGGGCGACGATGCTCCCGCTTCGATCGTGGCGGGCGCCAAGCTTGCCGTAGAGCGTTTTGGTGTACCTGTGCTGCTCGTTGGCCGGTCCGCGGAAATGGGCGACACCGGGGGGATCCCAGTTCTCGAAGCGAGCGAGGTCATCGGCATGGATGCTGAGCCGGCGGCCAGCGTTCGTCGCATGAAGGATTCGTCGATCGTGCGCGCCGCTGAAGCGGTGCGTGATGGCCAGGCATCTTCGCTGTTGAGTGCCGGCAACACCGGCGCTGCCATGGCCGCGTCGCTCCTGCGTATGGGCCGGATCAAAGGCATTTCTCGTCCTGCAATCGCCGTTCCGTTTCCCAACTTGGGATCGACGCCCACCACCCTGCTCGACTGCGGTGCAAATGCGGACTGCCAGCCCGAGTGGCTCGTCCAGTTCGCACAACTCGGCTCGGTGTATGCACGCACACGGTTCGGCATTGAGACGCCTCGCGTTGGGGTGATGACGATCGGCGAAGAAGCAGGCAAGGGCAATCAACTTGTCAAAGATGCGTGCGGGCTTCTCGAAACTGGCGATTGGGCAACGGCCTGCGGCGCGAACTACGTGGGGAACCTCGAAGGACGCGACCTGATGAAGGGCGTTGCAGATGTCATTGTCTGCGATGGTTTCACCGGCAACATCATTCTGAAGTCGCTCGAAGGCGGCATGGAGATTGCGCTCGGGGCGATGCGAGATGCCATGGCGAACGTCACCGACGTGCCCGTGATCGCCGAGCGACTTGATCCGCTTCTGGATCCGGTCTTCGACGAACTCGATGTGAACACGCGGGGTTCGGCAATTCTTCTCGGAACACGCGGCGTCAGCATGATCGCCCACGGTTCATCGACACCGGACGCCATCGCCAACGCCATCAATACCGCGAACATGATGGTTGAGGCCGGAATCGTGGCCAACGTGCGGGCAATGGTGGAAGCCGGAAACTGAGGTCGCAGTGGGCGAAACCCGAGCTGAAGGCGCTGTCGAGGACCTGGTTCTCGACGAACTTGACGAAAAGTTTGCTGCCTTTCAGGCTTTTCGAAAGTCCGATGCGGAGGCATCCAACGAAATCCTCGGGGACTTGGGTGCAAGCGACGACGTCGATCGCGACATCGTGCTCGAGTTGTCATCTCCTGCGCCTCTGGGCCATCCAGAACGATTCGTTGATGCGCACCGGCTGGTGATGCGGGCGCTTGAAGTACTTGATCGCAATGGTGCTCGGGGAGCAACCGTTCGAGCCCGTTGGCTTGGCCCGCTACGACCGGTGGCCCAATTCGTGGTCGGACTCGTCACCCAATTCATCGTTCGCCGCTACCAGGCGACCGTCATCAACGATCTTGCAAATCTCTACGCACGAAGAGAAGCGAACTGCACGATCCATGACCCGAGCCTCAAGAATCTCACTCGGGCCAGGATTCATGCGGAGCGACTGGCCCCGGGCTTTCGGCGAAACCCGCTTGGTGTCCCGACATTCCTGCTCGGTGGTGCCATCCTGTCCAGCGGTCTTTCGGCGCTCCAACAATTCGTTGTCAGCAGCCTCGACTCGATCCTTCTCAGCATCGCGGTCACAGCTGTGTTCTATGGCTTGATTTTGGGAGCAGGTTGGGCGGTTCTACTGGGATCTGCTGCATCGCGCCGCCGGATCAGCCTCACGATCGACGCACCCCTCACCGCCCTCTACCAAGTCGTGGGGCGGTGTGGGAAGCCGCCGCGAGATCATTCGCGGATCTTCGCCCTGATCGCCATCATCCTCATACTTGTCTCCGGGTTGATCGTGCCGCTCGGTTTGCTGGCTGCCTGGATTTTCGGCCTCTGATCGCCATTTATCCACAGGTTATGCACAGAAAACTGAATTGTGAACGGTGGCGCTACAATCGCCTCTTCATGCCCGATGGTGATGTTGATGCAATCCGAGTCTGGATTGCTGGCAGCGTCGCTCTTCCCGCCTGAGGTCACGGTGCAACCGTCGACCGTATGGCCGTGGCCGAAATCGCTCGAAGTAACCAGGTGAACATGCCCGCAGAAACTCACATGTCGCAGACGCCGATGTCTCGAGAAGACGTCGTTACGTTGGTGCGAGACCGCTTGGCCGACATTCTCGAAGTCGAACCTGAAGAGATCAAAGAGGGCGATTCGTTCGCCGACGATCTCGAAGCCGACTCGCTCGCACTGATCGAGCTCGTCGAAGCGCTGGAAGAAGAACTGTCCGATCGGACGGTCGGCTTCAGAATCGACGATGAGGACCTCCAGGATTTGAAGGCCGTTCGAGACGCCGTGGATTACGTCTACAGCCAGGTCGGAGACGCGTCCTGAGTCTTGATTCTGGTCTCGCGTCCAATGCTGCACCGCTCGCGGCCCGTCTCGACTACTCGTTCGATGACGGCGAATTGTTGACCCTGGCGACGACACACCGAAGCTTCTGTGCAGAGAATCCAGAAGTGGAGTCGAACGAACGACTCGAGTTCCTTGGTGATGCGGTGCTCGGTCTGGCGGTGACGGATCACATTCACGCCACCTATCCCGACCTGCCAGAAGGTCAGCTTGCCAAGTTGCGAGCATCGGTAGTCAATACCACGACGTTGGCCGAGATCGCAGCCCGCCTGGAACTGGGCGAACATCTTCGTCTCGGCAAGGGTGAACACCAATCTGGCGGGCGAGACAAAGAGTCCATCCTCGCTGATGCGTTGGAAGCGGTCATTGGTGCGGTGTACGTGGACGGCGGATGGGAAGAAGCCCGTGAGGTCGTTCTCGATCTTCTTCTCGACGAAATCTCCACCGGGGCAGAGCGTCCTGGTCGTCAGGATTACAAGACTCGCCTTCAGGAGCTCGCTGCACAGCGAGGCTTCGGAGCGCCGGTCTATGAGATCGAAGGTTCTGGGCCCGACCACGACAAACGGTTCGTGGCGGTCACAGTGATCGACGGAGTGCCCCGAGGCGAGGGCTCAGGAACATCGAAGAAGCGAGCCGAACAAGCGGCTGCACGTGCTGCCTGGCATGAATTGGCCGACGGAGAACAAGCCGTCGACCGTTCACAAGTGCCAGGCGTGGACGAAACGGAACGATCCGGAGCAGCGTTGAAACAAGGGGCACAGGGCGATGGCACAACTTGAACTTCCAGAAATCGAAACGCTGCGGCGTGATCTTGAGCGCGACATCGTCGGCCGGAAGGTCAAAACGGTCGACGTCAAAGGCCTGAAGTCCCTCGAAGGTCACAAGACGAAGAAGAGCTTCACCGAACTCCTCGAAGGAGCCAAAGTCGACACTGTCGAGCGAATTGGCCTCATCATGGTGTTCGGGATGAACAACGAACATACGTTGTTGGTGACACTGGGGGAGAGCGGTCGTCTCGAGCGCTGCCCGACGCGGACCAAGTCCGCGAGCGACATCGAGATTGCGATCACGTTCACACAAGGCGGCGATCTGCGAATCGCAGACAAGAAGGGCTCCAACGTCATCGCTGTTGTCCCGAACGAAGAACTCGACGAACGTTTGCCAGATCCGGAGACCACTGGTCTTGATCTGATGGCTTCACCGCTTTCGTGGATCGACTTCGGTCGGTTCGTGCTCCGGAAGTCTGTTCCGCTGAAGGTGCTGCTCACCGATCCCGGCTCGTTTGTCGGAATCGGTGACATCTATAGCGATGAGATCTTGTTCGATGCGGGCCTGAAATATGACCGTCTGTCAAATGAGCTCACCACCCAGGAAGTTCGACGGTTGTATCGATCGGTCGTTGGGATTCTTTTCGACGCGATCAAGTACCGCGGAACGTCTCTCGACAGCCGCCCGTTCCTCGACCTCGCAGGCGAGCCCGGCGACTTCGCTCAACACTTGGCTGTGTATGGCAAGGTCGGCGAGTTGAGCCCCCGTTCTCGGTTGCCAATCGAGAAGGCCACCTTCAAGGGTCGGACGGTCTTCTTCTGCAGCACACAGGTCTGAGCGCTCGAGTCTGAGACCACACAGGCTGGTCTGTTTTTTCGCTCGGCAAGCGGGAAGTTGAATCGGAAGAAAAGAAGACGGCACTGTTCGCGCCCTGGTCATTGCCGGGGGATAGGGTCGAAATGTTGGGTCCTCTTCGCTGAGGACGGCGGAGTCTTGGAAGGTTGCGTCGGTGTTTCTCAAATCACTGTCGATCAAAGGGTTTAAGTCCTTCGCCGATGCGGCGACGCTCGAGTTGGAGCCCGGCGTCACCGTCGTGGTCGGCCCGAACGGCAGCGGCAAATCCAACGTGGTTGACGCCATTGCCTGGGTGCTCGGTGCCCAAGCTCCCACGGCGGTCCGATCCCAGAAGATGGACGACGTCATCTTTGCCGGCACGTCCTCCAAGGCAGCGTTGGGTCGAGCCGAGGTTGGGCTGACGATCAACAACAGCGATGGGGTTCTCCCGATCGAGTTCAACGAGGTCACGATCACCCGTACGCTCTTCCGGTCTGGCGAATCGGAGTATGCGATCAACGGTGTCTCGTGTCGCCTGCTCGACATTCAAGACCTTCTCTCTGACTCAGGTGTGGGTCGTCAACAGCACATCATCGTGAGCCAGGGCCAGATCGATGCGGTGCTCAATGCCCGTCCAGAGGAACGACGAGCGATCATCGAAGAGGCCGCTGGTGTTCTGAAGTACCGCAAGCGCAAGGAACGGGCCGAGCGACGGCTGGCCTCCACCGATGAGAACCTGAATCGCCTCGGCGATTTGGTGCGCGAAGTTCGTCGCCAGCTTCGACCCCTCGAAAAACAAGCGGATGCCGCGAGACGCCATGGGTCCTTGGTGGCTGAGCTGCAGGCGTTGCGGATCCATCTCGCCGGCCGCGAGTTGGCAGCCCTGACCTCCAAACTCGAGAACTCCCATCGTCTCCGTACGGGCTTTGATCAGCGCGAGCTCGAGCTGAAGTCCTCGCTCGCAACCCTCGATTCTGTCGTGCTCGACGCGGAGGCGGAACTGGCCGCGCTTGGTGGTTCGGACGTGGCCGATGTGCTCGGTCGAGCTCGAAGCCTGCGAGAGCGAATCCGCGGGCAGGCCAACGTTGTCGCCGAACGTCAGCGAAGGCTCGAAGGCGAGCTGCAGTCGGCCGTGGACGACGGGGTGGTTGCAAGTCTCGAAGCTGAGGGCGCTCGCATCGTGGCCGACCTCGAAACGACTCGATTCGAAAAAGATCAGCTCTCACCCGAGTTCTCAGAGCTCGAAGTTGCCGAGCGACGCCTCCTCGCTGACCAGGAGTCATTCGAGCAGGCTTGGGGCGAGGGAATCGGTCCGGCTCCTACACAGGCCGCAGAAGTGCGAGCGCAGGTCTCCGCTCTGGAAACTGCAGCGGGACGTGACCAGCAAGAGCGCAGCCGCATCATCGAGCAGCTCGAAGCACTCGGCTCACGGCATGATCGACTGATGACGTCGCGCTCTGACGCTCAGCTCACCGTCGATGAGCTTGGTCCGACCATCGGCGAAATGCGCACGGCGCTCGAGGACGCCACGCGACGCCGTGAGGAGGCAGAGGCGACCATCGAGGAAGCCACGGAGACCCGGCGCGTCGCCGATGACGAGCAGAGCCGCTGGCAAGCACGGGCCCAAGCGCTGTCCCAAGCGCTCGACGAAGCCCGGAGCGCCGCTGGCGCCGACAGCCTGAGCGGCAATGAGGGAGTCCTCGGAACCCTGCTCGACCTCGTCGACATCGACGCCGGTTGGGAGTCTGCGGTCGAAGCCGCTATTGGTGAAGCGTTGGCGGCCGTGGTCGTTGATGGTGTCGCACATGGTCGAGCGGCGCTCGAGAGTCTGGCGGCCCAGGAGCTTCCCGGAGCCATCCTTGCGCTCGGGGCAACGACCTCGCCCGTGACTCTGCCTGCCGGCCTGGGTGCACCGGTCCGCAACCACGTTCGAGCCTTGCGGCCCGACGTCGATCCGCTCCTTGACCAGTTGCTGAGCGCCGCAGTCGTCATCGATGGCGGATGGGCCGGGGCACTCGACGTCGCACTCAGCCACCCTGATGCCACAGTCGTCACTCGAGAGGGTGATCGATTTGGTCCGGCCGGCTGGCGGATCGGGCGAACGGGAAGCGGAGCAACTGGTGCCGCCCTTGTGGAGGCCGAGTTGGCTGCCGCCAGCGCAACACAGACTGCCCAAGGTGCAGCGGAGGCCCTGAAGGTCTCCCGCCAAAGGCTCGATGAGATTCGTGCGGAGCGTCGGCGTGTCAATGACGAACTTCAAGCCGCAGAGAAATCACTCGCCAATGCGACCACTGTGCTCGAACGCTCCGCCTCTCAACTCAACGAGCTCGCCGTTGACCGTGAGCGCCTCGATCGTCAGCAAACCGAGATTGGTGAGCGCCAAGAGGCCGATCGGCGTCAACTCAGCGACCTGCAGTTGCAGTTGCCGGGTCTAGAAGCCGAAGAAGCCGCTCACTCCGACAAGACGCAGTCGGTCTCCGAAGCTCGTTCCCAGCTCGAAGAACGAGCTCGCGCAGTAGCGTCGGTGCGCACCGATATCGAGGTTCGAGCGGCGGCCGTCGTCGAGCGCCGAGAGCTCCTGCTTGGCCGTCAAGCCGAGGTCGAACAGCGGCTCGAGCGTCTTGTCGTCGAACGCAGTGCGGCCAAGGTTCGACGAGAGCAGATCGAAGCTTCGTTGGCTGTCGTTCACGGTCTTTCCGAAACCCTGACCGCCAAATCCGAGCTACTCAAAGGGTGGCTCGACGCACTCTCTGTTGAGCAGCAAGCTCAGTCTGAGGCAGCCCGCGAAGTCTCTGAGGCGCTTTCAGGTCGCCGACGTGAGCGCCAAGAAGCCGAGCGAGAGCTGGTGGAGATTCGCGAGAAGCGCAGTCGCCTGGAACTCTCCGACGCCGAGAACACCGTGCGGCTCGAGACACTCACCGACGCACTTCGTCGTGAGCTCGACACCGATCCGAGCACGGCAATGGCGGCTGAGCTCCCCGAGGTCGAGGGTGGTGCCAGCCCCGAGTCCCGAGTCCGAGAGCTGGAACGCGAGCTCAAGCTCATGGGAGCGATCAATCCCTTGGCACTGCAAGAGTTCGAAGAGCTCAAGGAACGTCACGAGTTTCTCGATGGCCAGCTCAGCGACGTGAAGAGCACCAAGCGAGATCTCCAACGTTTGATCCGAGAGATCGACGAAGAGATCGTCGGTGTGTTCTCCGCCGCCTACGCCGATGTGGCAACCAATTTCGTCGAGCTGTTCCAGACGCTGTTCCCCGGAGGCAAGGGTGGGGTCAAACTCACCGACACGTCGGACATTCTGAATTGCGGCGTCGAGATCGAGGCGAAGCCTTCTGGCAAGAACGTCAAGAAGTTGAGTCTGCTGTCTGGTGGCGAGCGGACGCTCACCGCGTTGGCCTTCTTGTTCGCGGTGTTCAAGAGCCGGCCTTCGCCGTTCTACGTCATGGACGAGGTCGAAGCTGCCTTGGACGACATGAACCTCAGCCGGTTCTTGTCGCTGATCGAAGAGTTCCGCAAGGAAGCGCAGCTCATCATCGTGAGCCACCAGAAACGCACCATGGAAGGCGCCGATGTGCTCTACGGCGTCAGCATGAAGCCAGGTGGTTCGTCGAAGGTCGTGAGCGAAAAGGTCGAGACGGCCTAGCTGCCCGTTCCCTCTCTTCGTCAGCCGATACCAGCTCTGGCGCGCCTAACCGCTAGTTCTGCAGGGATACCTAGATGACGCGCTGGAACCACAGCAGCGTGAGTCCGGAAGCAAGGGTGAGGAGCACGAGGCTCCCGCCGACAAACCAATCGGTGATTTCCCGGTCGACGTCCTCAAAGCCGATTGCGGAGCCGATGTTCTCGTAGACCGCGTCGAGTTCGGCAAGGCTGGCAGCGGAGAAGAACGTGCCGCCCGTCGCCGCCGCGATGGTCTCGAGACTGTCGCCGCCGACTGGCACCGGAATCGGCTCCGTTTCGACGAACTCGGTTTCGGGATCGTCATAGAGGATCACGCCGTCTTCGGTGCCGAACGCGATTGTCGATACCGGAATCTGGGCTTCGAGCGCAGCCTGAGCAGCAGACGCGTCAGTCCGGCCGACCGTGGTCACACCGTCAGACAGCAAGACGATCCGCGCCGGTGGCAACTCACCATTGGAATCGGTTGGTGCATTCAAGAGTGCGTCGAGGCTCGTGTAGATCGCTTCGCCGATGGCGGTCGACTCTGCAAGTCGCAGATTGTCGATCGCTCGGTGGGCAGCCTCTCGGTCTGTCGTCGGCGTCACAAGAACGTTGGCGCTTCCTGCGAAGCTCACGATGCCGACGTTGAGGGTGGGGGGGAGCTCATCGATGAAACGGCTGGCCGCATCTTGTGCGGCTCGCAGACGAGTCGGGTCGACGTCGTCGGCTTCCATGGACAACGAGACGTCGATCGCGACCATCACGGTTGCCCGTTCCCGGGGGACTCGCACTACACGAGTCGGTCGAGCAAAGCCGATGCACAGGGCAGCGAGGGCCGAAAGGAAAACGGCTGTGGCGATATGTCGTCTCCACCCAGGACGCTGGGGGACAATCGAATCCAGAAGCTCGGCTGAGGCCAAGCGAGCCGCGTAGACCTTCCGACGGCGTTGCAAGAAGATGTAGGCGACGAGCAGAAGTGCGACGCCGATGAGGGACAGCAGACGCCAGGGTTCGAGGACGTTCATGAACGGATCCCAGCGAGAGAAGAGAGTCGATTCTTCCGTCCAGCCATGAACCGAACGATGTCGGCGAGCCAGTCCTGGTCGGTTCGTAACTCGAGGTGATCGATTCCGGACTCTTGAAACGTTCGGGCCAAGGCTGCTCGGCGTTCTTGCGCCGCAGCCGCATAGCGCTCCCGCACGTCTCTTTTGTGCGTCGGGATTTCTCGAGTGGCGCCGGTCGCCGGATCGGCAACGGTGAGCAGCCCGACGTTCGGGAGTTCCAACTCGCGAGGATCGAGAACGGAAACCGCTAAGACATCGTGTCGAGTCGACAAGACCCGCATCGAGTCTTCCCAGCCAGGAGCGACCTGGTAATCCGAGATCACTGCGACGAGACCGCGACGTGAGGCCAAGGTGCCGAGACGATCGAGTGCATCCCCAAGATCGGTCACGCCTGCACCGTCGCCTCGTTCGCTGTCGGCGATCATGTGGAGAATTCGCATGATGTGCTTACGGGTGCCCTTGGCTGGAATCGTGGCGGTTTCGCCTCGGCCGACAAGGAGGGCACCGAGGCGGTTGCCATCCCGATTGGTGAGGAAACCGACCGCGGCCGTTGCCGCAAGCACGAGCTCACGCTTTTCCCTCAGCGCCGTGCCGAAGTCGAGGCGGGGAGAGCGATCGACGACGACCCAGGTCTGCAGCTCGCGTTCGGCGATGGTTTGGCGAATATGGACCTCCTGCAATCGAGCGCTGACGCTCCAGTCGATTCGCCGCACATCGTCGCCTGGCGCATAACGGCGAGTCTCCCCGAGTTCGGTTCCGTGCCCAGGAACGAGGCCGCGATGGTCGCCGTTGAGGAGGCCGTCCAAACGACGAGTGACGTCGAGTTCGAGTCGGCGCAGGATCTCGCGGGTTTCAGCCGAAGCGATATCGGAGACTGAGGCCGCAGGGATGCCGCTGGTTGGTGTGCCGCTCACGATCCTGAAGCGGGAGGTGGTGGCGGCACCGGCGGTCGATGTTCAGTGTCGATGAGCGGCGTGGTGGGGTCAGCCTGAAGACTGGTGACGTCCAGCTCGGTCGTCGGGGTATGGGCCGCAACGATCGAGTTGTTCGGTGCGGGAGGAACGGGGCCGCCGGGCGGAGTTGGTGTCGGTCGTTTCTCCACGGGGCTGATGGCTGCGGCGGGCACGACGGCGAGCAGTCGGTTCAAAATGTCGTCGGCACTCAGGTTCTTTGCCAGCGCTTCGTAGGAAAGGATCAGCCGATGCCGCAGGACGTCGCGTGCAACGTCGAAGACGTCTTGGGGGATGACGTATGCACGGCCTCGCATGAGCGCCAAGGCTCGACCAGCGGCGAGAAGTCCGAGCGTTGCACGAGGACTCACGCCGAAGTCGATCAACGGGGCGAGTTCGGGAACGCCACGGTTCTCAGGCTCTCGTGTCGCCATCACCAGATCCACTGCGTACTGGGCGACCCCAGCATCGACGTAGATCTGATCGGTGGCTCGTTGGAGGGCTTCGAGTTCGTCGATCGTGAACGCAGCATCGGCCGTTGGAGCGGGGCCGCTCATTCGACGAGCGATTTCGAGTTCCTCGATGGGAGACGGGTAACCGACCGTGACCTTCATCAGGAATCGGTCGCGCTGGGCCTCAGGCAGTGTGTAGACGCCTTCTGACTCGATGGGGTTCTGGGTAGCGAGGACCAAGAACGGCTTTGGGAGTGGACGAGTCGTGCCACCAATGGACACCTGACGTTCCGCCATGACTTCGAGCAGCGCAGACTGAACCTTCGCCGGTGCTCGGTTGATCTCGTCGGTCAAGACGAGGTTGGCGAACACGGGGCCCCATTCGATGTCGAACTCTTCGCTCGATGCCCGCCAGATTCGGGTGCCGATGAGGTCAGAAGGAAGCAGGTCGGGTGTGAACTGCAGGCGAACGAAACTGCCGCCAATGACCTGAGCGAGCGTCGAGACCGCCAAGGTCTTCGCCAAACCAGGGAGACCTTCCAACAGGATGTGGCCGCGAGCAAGCAGACCGATGAACATGCGCTCGATCATTTGGTCTTGACCAACGATGACTCGCTTTACCTGAAACAGCGCCTGTTCGAGTTGCGCCGCTGCAACGGCGGGGTCGAACGTGTGGGAGACACCGTTGGAGGTCGCGAGCGCATCGGCCTCGAGGGCCGCCACAGGGTCTGGCTCAATCCGGCCGGAGGACGGCATCGGCGGCATCTGGGGATCATCGTTCATGGATGGGCTCCGGTAGGGGCTCGTTCGGGGAGGGGAAAGGAACTGTCCCAACCCAGACGACCAGTCAATCGTCTATCGGCGAAAGAACAGCGAAAGGAAGGGAGGTGAGTAACGTCTCTTTCGATGCGAA
The DNA here is from genome assembly GCA_937930695.1 of uncultured Acidimicrobiales bacterium. Taxonomy (GTDB): domain Bacteria; phylum Actinomycetota; class Acidimicrobiia; order Acidimicrobiales; family SZUA-35; genus CALEWY01. The sequence continues at coordinate 22,190 of CALHCB010000167.1, forward strand.
TTCTTGTCGTTGATGATGAAACTGAACTTGCGGATGCCATTGCCACCTCGTTGCGGCGTGAGGGATACGCCGTCGATGTGGCATATGACGGCCAGGGAGCCCTCGACCGGCTGATGATCAATGAGTACGACGTCGTCACGCTTGATCTGACGCTGCCCGACATCGATGGTCGCGAAGTCTGTCGATTGGTTCGGACCGATCCGCAGTTCGATCCAGCAACGCGCATTCTCATGGTGACCGCCCGAGACGGGGTCGAGGACCGAGTCGCTGGCCTCGACGAAGGTGCGGATGACTACCTTGTGAAGCCGTTTGCTTTACGAGAACTTTCGGCTCGCGTTCGTAGCTTGTTGCGCAGAGAGACCAGCGGCAACGATTCGTTACTCACGATCGGTGAGCTGCAACTCGACACGGCGCGCCAGACCGCGGCCTGGGCGATGACCCCGGTGGACCTCACAACCAAGGAATTCGCGCTCTTGCGATACTTCATGACTCATCCGGGAGAAGTTCTCAGCCAAGAGCGGCTCTTGGAACATGTGTGGGACGAGGCTATGGATCCGTTCACGAACACGGTTCGAGTCACGGTCGGGACGCTGCGACGAAAGCTCACCGATATTGCGGGAGTTTCGCTGATCGAAACCGTCATCGGGGCTGGCTACCGGCTGATCGAGGAGCCGTCGACCGAGTCCTAGCGGCTCCGCTGACATCTGACCATGCCTCGAATCTTCCAGTCGATCCGCTTTCGCCTTTCGCTTGCGTTCTCGCTGGTGGTCTTTTCGGTCGGCACGATGTTGGTGGGAGGTATCTACCTCTACCAGGTGAACCAACTGGATGACCCGGTTGTCCCGGTTGGGCAGGTCGTCATCAAAAACCCTCGAACCGGAGAGTTCATCGAGACAAATCTCCAGGCGATCATGCAGGACGAGATCGAACGGGCGATCGTCGAGCAGATTCAGGTGAACGCCTATCGCGATGCATTGAACGAGCTCCGCAAGGCGTCGCTGAGTGGATTGGGCGTCCTCTTTCTCGTCAGCTTCGGCACGGGTTGGATCTTCTCCGGGTGGACGTTGCGCCCCGTCGATCGAATCACTGGCGTGGCTCGAGATATCACGGCGACGGATCTCTCTCGGCGGATCGCCTTGAGCGGCCCAGATGATGAGTTCAAGAGCCTGGCGGACACCTTTGATGCCATGCTCGACCGGCTCCAAGGATCCTTCGAAGATCAGCGGCGGTTTGTGCATGAGGCCTCCCACGAACTGCGAAATCCTCTTGCCGTCGCCCGGGCCAATCTCGAACTCGCCCTCGACGGAGATTCAGAAGAAGAGCTTCGGGCGGCGGCGGAGATCGCCCATCGGTCCACGGGACGGATGACGGTCCTCGTCGAGGACCTTCTGGAGCAGGCTCGCGCCGGTGTCCCAGAACTCAAGCGTCGGCCCGTTGACCTTGCACGGCTGGGCAGAGAGATCGCTGCGGACTTCGCAGCGCCTGCGTCAGAACGACAACTCAAGCTCGTGGCCGAGATCGATGCTGAGTCGGTCATCGTGCACGGCGACGAACCCGCTATTCGCCGATCGATTGCCAACCTCGTTGCGAATGCCGTCCGGCTGGCTCCGGAGTCCTCCGTGGTACGGATTGCTGTCGAATCATCACCGGACTGTGCGGAGGTGAAGGTCATCGACGAGGGGCCTGGTATCGCCCTTTCGGACCACGACGCAGTGTTCGAGCGGTTCTGGAGGGGGAGCGACGCTGGTTCTGGAAGCGGGCTTGGTCTCAGCATTGTGAAACGAATCGTCGAGCGTCACGGTGGTACAGCCACGGTTCAGTCCGAAATTGGACAGGGTTCGACCTTCACCTTGCGACTCCCCGTGCCGATCGAGCGTCAGGGATGAAACGGTTCGCATCCGTCCGTGCATTCACGGATCGGCGGTTCGGACCTACCGTACGTTGCGACCAGGAGAGTGCATGAGCGACCGGATGTGGGATTTCGAGGATGAAGGAGAGCTCCCATCCCCGACCGCGCCTCCGATAGGGCCCTTGCCCAATGAGGTCGCTACTCCTGTCCCTGGCACGAGTCTGCCGGGCGTCCCACCACCGAGAGCCATGTCTCCCGGAGCGCTGCCGTCAGCGTCGCTGTCGGCAGGTTCGCGTTCGAGTGCAGCGTCTGGGCCGGCTTCTCCACCGGCGATGCCGGGCCGTGCCGTCGCTGGACCGCAGCGTCCTCCGCAGGCAGGTCAGGCCTTTCCGGCGACTGTCGCGAGTCATCGTGAAGCAACGTCGAGTCTTGCTCCTGTGCGGCCACCGCGACCTGGTGAGCGTTTGCTCCATGAGAATCCGTCGGCCGAACCTCCACCATCTCGTTGGGGATGGCGAGCCTTTGCAGCCTTTCTCGCCGGAGGCGTTCTCGCGGCGATCGGCTTCGGGATCGGGACGTTGAATCAGCGCGAGAGCGCTCTCGAAACGGCGGGTGCAGACACCTCGACGGTGACGACAGGTCAACAATCATCGATTGTCGTGACGCCCCCTGATATCGATACAAGCGAACCAGCTGCCTTTGTTGCCGACATTCTTGGGCCCTCGATCGTGCAGATCGAAACGACGGTCGGATTGGGATCAGGCGTCGTCTTTCAGGACGGATTGATCATGACGAATCAGCATGTGATTGCCGGCGCCGGTTCCGTCGTGCTCGTCCGAACGTCTGATGGCCGAGCGTTCGAAGCAACCGTTGTCGGCGGAGATCCTCGAGTCGACATTGCAGTCCTCGATGTGGGGGTTGACGCCGGTTTGCCGGTTGCCACACTCGCAGTAGGAGAGGTGCCGGTCGTCGGTCAGGTTGCCATCGCCATCGGGAGCCCGTTCCAGCTTCAGCAAACGGTGACGTCCGGGATCGTGTCGGCGTTGAATCGACCAGTGCCGACAGGCGAGAGCGCCTTTACCGCAATGTTGCAAACAGACACTGCGATCAACCCTGGCAATTCCGGGGGAGCACTTGCTGATCGCAGCGGTCGTGTGATCGGCATCATCACGGCCATTCAGACGGATGGGACCCGCAACAGCAACTTCGGAGTTGGTTTTGCCGTTCCCATCGATACTGCGGTGCGGGTGGCTGAGCGAATTCTCGAGGGCGATCCGCTGGAGGCTGGGTTTCTTGGCGTTGCTGGTGCCCCGGTCGCAGGAGAGTCCGGCGTGGTCGTCACCGAAGTGACCGTCGGCTCGGGAGCCGAGGCCGCTGGTTTGATGGTCGGAGATCGTGTGATTTCGCTGAATGCGGCACCGGTCACCAGCTTGCTCGAGCTTGCTGGGTTGGTGCAGTCGTCCTTCGTCGGCGATGTCGTGGAGATGGAAGTCATTCGAGACGGTGAGACCATCGTCCTCAGCGCAACCCTCGGGTCTCGCTGAACGACATCTAGGCTCTATCCCCAATGGACCCGATCACCATTGGCCTCATCATCATTGTTGCGCTCATCGTCTTGGGCGGAGCTGCATTCGTGTCGACTCGCAGCCGCGGACGCGACCTCGAACTCGAACCGCGTGCAGGAGGTGACACGGCGGTTCTGGAGCGAACTGAGCGGCACCTAGATCCTGGGGATGAATCCCTGTCCGAAGGGGACGTTCTTGTCGATGATCGTCCTGACGATGAGGTCGATGTCGTCGTCGAAGAAACGCCGGTTGTCGACGAGCCGATCGTCAAGCCTTCCTTCTTTGACCGGTTGACAAAGGCTCGCACTGCTTTCACGGGTTATCTCGGCGGACTCGTTGGGATGGGCAAGCTTGATGACGAAGCCTGGGAAGAGCTCGAAGAAGCCCTCATCCGAGCAGACGTCGGTGTCGCCACAACGATGTCCCTGATCGAAGACGTGCAGGGGCGAGCCAAGGACGCCGGCGCAGAAGAGGGCCACGAGATTGTTGGTTTGCTGAAGCAGCGGATGCATGAAGAGCTCGCTGATCGTGATCGCTCGCTGACGATCGACGATGGCGAAACCAACGTGTGGCTCTTCGTAGGAGTGAACGGCGTTGGCAAAACGACGACAATCGGCAAGCTTGGTAAGCGTCTCGCAGCCGAGGGGCATACGCCGCTGATGGCAGCGGGGGACACCTTCCGCGCCGCTGCGGCGGAGCAGCTCACGATGTGGGCCGAGCGCACGGGCGCCGAGATTGTTCGCGGCAATGAAGGCGGCGACCCATCCTCAGTGATCTTCGATGGCGTCAAGGCGGCGGAAGCCCGCAATTGCAACGTCGTGCTCGCGGACACGGCCGGTCGACTGCAGAACAAGACCAACCTGATGGAAGAACTGTCGAAGGTCCGCCGAGTTGCGGCCAAAGAACCGGGACACGTCAGCGAAGTCCTTTTGGTGATCGACGCCACGACAGGTCAGAACGGGATGACCCAGGCCAAGGTTTTCGCAGAAGCGGTGGACGTCACGGGTGTTGTGCTCACCAAGCTCGATGGTTCAGCCAAGGGCGGCATCGTGTTTGCCATCGAGCGCGAGCTCGGCCTACCGGTGAAGCTCGTCGGTCTGGGCGAAGGCGTCGACGACCTCGTCGACTTCGACCCAGAAGCCTTCGTCAACGCCATGTTCGAATAACCCCAATCGCTCGGCCAACGGTTGGGGCAGACTTGCCTCCGTGGTGACGACACTTCATTTACTTTGCGGGTTGCCTGGGTCAGGCAAGACAACCCGAGCGAAGGAGCTTGAAGCTGCTGGACTCGGGCTGCGGCTGAACGCTGATGAGTGGGTTTGTCAGCTCTACCCCGGGGACGCTGAGGCTGCCGCCAGGGATGACCGGAAGCGTCATGTGGAACAGGTGCAGTGGGAGCTCGTCGAGCGCCTGCTATTGAGCGGCGTCAGCGTCATCTTGGACTGGGGTGTCTGGAAGCGGGCAGAGCGAGATCACTACCGAAACCGGGCCAACGCCTTGGGAGCCTCGGTACAAATAGTCTTCCTCGACGCACCGCTCGCGACACTCCACGAGCGGGTCGGTCGCCGGAATCTGCACCTGCCACCAGGCACGTTCAACGTCTCCGCCGAAGAGCTTGATGAATGGGCGCCGCTCTTCGAACCCCCAACTCCCCAGGAGCTCCAACCCCACCCCCACTAGGCCCTCATCATTTTCGCCGAGTCGTGAGCGAAGCGAGCGGCACTCAGTCCTCACAAGTTCGGCGGTTAGTGAGCGAAGCGAACGGCGGTTAGTCCTCACAGGTTCGTCGAGTTGTGAGCGTCAGCGAACAACT
>CALHCB010000168.1 GCA_937930695.1 uncultured Acidimicrobiales bacterium
AGGGGAACGATGGCCAGAATGGGAACGGCCTGCAGTGTCACGAGGTAGGGAAACAGCGCTCGCTCGATGATCTTGGTCTGGCTCATGATCACTGCGAGGAAGAACCCGAGGGCAATTGCGATGGCGAGTCCGAGGGCGGCAACTTTGGTAGTTGACCACAAGGCGCTCAGAAGTTCTGAGAGCGTTTCCCAGTCCAGGAAGGTCTTGTCGATGACCTGGTGCGGTGGTCGAAGGAGAAAGCGACGCCTCTCTTCGAGCACGACGTAGGAGATGAAGTACCAGAGGCCGAGGAGAACGGTCCCGAAAACGAGCGGAGGCCACAGGTTGTCGACAATGTTCTTGCTGCGACTGGCCGGTTCCTTCGGGCCTCGATCAGGCTCGGGGAGACGCCCTTCTCGGACGAGAGAGGTCCCCGCTGATTCGTCGATTGTTGAGGTCATGAGTGGCCGCCTCGCAAGGATTGTGAAATCTCGCCGCTGAGACGAGCGAACTCTGGATCGAAACGAAGTTTGGGATCGCGGGGGTACTCGAACGGGATGTCGTACTCAGCCACGATCTCACCAGGACGAGCGGACATGACCAGGACACGGGTACTCATGAAGACGGCTTCGGTAATGGAGTGCGTGATGAACAGTCCAGCGAATCCTTCACGAAGAAAGAGCAGTTGGGTTTCGTCGTTGAGATGTTCGCGTGTGATCTCGTCGACCGCTCCGAATGGTTCGTCGAAGAGGAAGACCGGTGGTTCGAGGGTCAGGGTTCGAGCCAGCGAGGCTCGCATTTTCATGCCGCCCGACAATGACTTCGGGTAGTGGTCTTCGAAGCCGCCGAGACCTACGAGGGTGATGGCATCTTGTGCAAGTTTTCGGCGTTCGGCACTGGGAATGTCGTGGAGTTCGGCGAGGAGCTCGACGTTGCCCATGACGGTTCGCCACGGCAGCAGAGTCGCGTCTTGGAAGACATAGCCAAGGCGATCTCGGTCGACATTCACTCGGCCGGCGGTGGGCTCGAGTAAGCCGGAAGCGATCTTCAACAGGGTGGACTTGCCGCACCCCGATGGGCCGACAACCGTCACGAATTCGCCTCGCGACACCTCAAAACTGATGTTTCGGAGCGTCTCGGTTCCGTCTGGAAATGTCATCCCGATGTCGTCGAACGACAGAGACGCAATCGCGATATCTGACATGACTGCTGCCTTCTCCCCAAGCCGGCCCTATGGCACCTGGCAGATGCTACGTGATTTCTGACGCCATGCGCCCTTTGAAACAGTGCGTTCATGCCACCGTCACGCCCGTGTCGCAGAATGCTCCGGGTTCCAACGCTGTGTTCAGATAGCGATGCGTTGCTTAGAAATCGAGTTTGAGCGACACGAGGGGTCACCACCGTCCCACGTGGCAGGCGGAAGAATTTTCCTCCTCGTAACAGGCCAGTAGGGCGGTGCAATCCTCGCCCTCCTAAGGTGACAGAATGCGCACCGGGATCTTTCTGTTCGGCGGAGTTGAGATGGACGATGCAGGTGCTGGCTTGCCGGCGCCCACAGATCGTCGGTATGACCACAAAGAGGTCTGGCGCGCGACGGAGCGCATCCTCGACATGGGTGTGCTCAGTGACCAACTCGGTTTCGACTCGTTTTGGCTGACGGAGCATCACTTCCAATACGAGGGCTACGAGGTCGTTCCGAACGGCTTGATGACTGGAGCGATTCTGGCCGAGCGAACCGAGAAGATCCGGATCGGCACGATGTTCAACGTCGTTGGCCAGTGGCATCCGCTCAAGCTCGCCGAGGACTTTGCCACCCTGCACAACATTTCAGGCGGGCGGGCCGTGCTCGGCATTGGTCGGGGCACAGTTCCCCGCGAGGCCGAGAATCTGGGCACGAAGATCGGAAGTCTCGACAACCCGGATTCGGTGGCAGCCGACGAACTCAATCGCAAACAATTCGACGAAGCTGTTGAGGTCATGCACTTGTCGCTGAACAACGAGACGTTCAGCTTCCACGGCGACGTCTTCGACTACCCGGCTCCCGGTATTCCTGATCGAGGTGGCTTCGTTGAAGACCTCACCCTGTTGCCCCGCCCGCTCTACCCGTATGAGACGTGGCAGGCAATCACCTCTCCGCCGACGCTTGAAGCTGTTCCTGTGAAGGGATGGGGTGGAGTGATGTGGCTCAAGAACTATTCCTTCATGAAGATGTACTGGGACCGATTTGCCGAGCTCCATGCCGAAACGCACGGCACAGAGCTGGCCCCTGGCGAGAAGCGCATGTTGGTGGTCAACACCTGCATCGAAGACTCTCGAGAGAAGGCCATCGAGTCGGTACGCGACGGGCACGATGAGTTCTGGAAGTTCCTCGGTCCGTACGGCTGGAGCAAGGGCTACATGGGCGAAGGAGGCAAGCCTGCGCAGGCTGGTTTGATCCCGAGTCTTGAGGAGTCACTCGACAACAAGGTGTGGCTCGTCGGCACAGCCGACGAAGTCGCCGAGCAGATCAGCTGGTACTGCGACTACCTCGGGGGCGTCGAGAACCTCACTATCTTCCCCGGGATGCCGGGTGACAGCTACGACAAGGTCGGCGAGCAGCTGCATCGCCTGGCAGAAGGCGTGCTTCCGCAACTCGGCTGAAACCAAAAGCCCTAGGCTCGCCGCCATGGCCGTACCAGAGCAGCGAATGGCGCTGTACCTCCAAGACAAGCACGACATTCGCTACGAGTTGGAGATCGCTCGGTACGCCGAAGAAAAGGGCTTTGCGGAGATCTGGCAGGCCGACACACGGCTCGCTCGTGACTGTGTCGTGATGATGAGCGCGCTCTTGACCCAGACCAGCCGGCTGAAGATCGGCTCCGGTGTCCTTCCTATCTACACCCGGAACCCCGCCGTGATCGCTGCGACGTGGAGCACGATGTGGGAACTCGGCGGCCTCGCTCCCGATGGGCAAAGCCGAGTAATGCTGGGACTCGGCGCTTGGTGGGAGCCAATCGCCAGCCGGGTGGGAGCGAATCGGCGTAAGCCGCTCACTGCGATGCGAGAAAACATCGAAGCGATTCGCCAACTCTTCACCATGGAAGAGGTCTCCTACGACGGTGAGTTCGTGCAGTTGGATCGGGTGCGTCTCGACGTCGCTTATGGCGATAGCTCGCCACGAGACATTCCGATCTACATCGGGGCGACGGGCCCCAAAATGTTGGAGCTCAGCGGAGAGATCTGCGATGGGCCAGTGCTGAACTATGTGGTTTCGCCCCAATACATCCGCGAGTCCGTCGAGCGGGTGCGCGTCGGCGCCGAGCGAGCTGGCAAAACGCTCGATGATGTTGATCGGCCGGAACTTCTGGTGTGCTCGTTGAGCGATGACGACCCTGACGAAGCAGTGATGACCGGGAAGTCGCTCGTGGCCTACTACCTCGGGACCGAGCCGCACATCATGAAGGCGTCTGGCGCTGACCCTGAGCTGGTGGAGCGAGTCAAAGAGATCGTGGGATGGCCAGCAACAGAAGCCGACTACCGTCGAGCGGCGCATCTGATTCCCGATGACCTCGTGCGCAACCTGATGGCGGTTGGAACCGCAGCCGAGTGTCGAGCCAAGGTGGCCGAATACGTGGATGCGGGCGTCACCTGCCCGATTCTCTATCCGATCATGGATGACATTCGACCGGTCGTCGATGCCTTTGCGGAGTGGACCCCGTGAGCCTCCCCGGGCGTCCCGAAAAAGGTCTTCTCGTGGAGGGCGGCGCAGTCGTCACCGTGGATGATGCGTTCACCATCCACGACCCGGGATGGGTCCACATTTTGGGTAAGGAGATCGTGGGCGTTGGGTCAGGTGAAGCACCTTCCGCGATCCGCAGCAGCGTTGGGCGCGTCATCAATGCCACCGGGTCCGCGGTGATGCCGGGGATGGTCAACGCTCACACGCACCTCTTTCAAACCTTTTTTCGAGGCTTGGCCGACGACAAGCCGTTGCTCGACTGGATCCGCGAGTGCATCTGGCCCGGAGCCGTACATCTCGATGAGTCATCTGCGCACTTGGCGGCGTTGAGCGGAATGATCGAGAACCTTCGGTCGGGAGCCACCTCGATCATTGATCATCAGTACATCCACTTGAACGGAGCGGATGGCACAGAGCGAATCGACGATGCGGTCTGTCGGGCCGCAGAGCTCTCCGGAGTTCGCTTTTTGTTGGCTCGGGGCTGGGCCGACCGCAACTACGAGCCGTCGATGACCGAACAGGTCGACGTCGTCCTCGCACGCACGACGGAAGTTCATGACCGTTGGCATGAGTCAGCGGACGGAAGGATTCGTATCGAGTTGGCACCCCTGATCCCGTGGGGCTGTTCTGACGAAGCGATGACCGCCACGATCCAGCAGTCTCGAACGTGGGGAGTCGGGACACATATCCATTGCGCGGAAACTGCGGTCGAGGTCGACATGAACCTCGAGGAGCGAGGGACCAGGCACGTCGAATGGCTCGCATCGTTGGGGGCCCTGGGTCCCGACGTGCAACTCGCGCATAGCGTGTGGCTCGACGACAACGAACTGGATCTCATCGCCGAGCACGGAGCGGTGGTGGTCCATTGCCCGGTCTCGAACATGTATCTCGCGTCGGGCGTTCCTCGCATCGTGGAGATGCTCGATCGGGGTATTGACGTCGCGCTCGCAAGTGACGGGCCTGGCTCAAACAATCGTCAGGACATGTTCGAGGCACTCAAAATGTCGGTGCTGCTCCAGAAAGTCGACCGGCTTGATGCCATGGCGCTGCAACCCGAGGACGCTCTTCGCATGGCATGTCGGGGTGGTGCCGCGGCCGCGGGCTTGACCGGGCAGGTCGGCATGCTGGCTCCCGGTCGAGCTGCAGACATGATCATCGTCAACCTGGATTCGGTGTTCGTGGCACCCGTGCACAGAGTGGCGAGCGCCTTGGTCTTCAACGCTGCGCCTGCTGACCTGACCCACTCGATCGTCGATGGCCGAGTGCTGATCGATGACGGAGAAATCACGTTTGTCGATGAAGCGCAGGTGAGGGCTGACGCGGTCGTCGCGGCTCGGGGTGTCTTCCAACGAGCTGGCATCGACAGCAGACTTACTCGTTCGTCGTCGAGGTCCTGAGCAGCGTCGACAGGATGGAGTCACCGGTGGTGCTCTACAGTCGCCCGATGGAACTGAGCGTCACCGATCGGCTGGAAATTCATGAGATCCCTGGTCGTTATGGCGATGCCATCGACGATCGCAACTGGGACAAGCTGCGGCTCGTGTTCACCGAGGATGCGGTCTTTGACCTCACGGGTGTCGGGTCGCGTGTTCTCAATGGGATCGAAGACATCATCACGTTCATGGAAGAGGAGGCAGCCCATCCGCGCACGCACATGATGACCAACATCTATGCGGACCCGACAGACGAAGGGGCCGACTTGCGATTCAGGATTGTGGCGCTGATCGGTGGCGGGAAGACCGGAACGGCCTCGTACTACGACCAAGTGGTGAAGACCGCCGACGGATGGCGAGTGCAGCATCGAGTCACGACGTTGCGTCGGCGGGACAAGCGCGATGCCAAGGTTGATTTGGACGGCACTGCGCTCTAGCGGTGAGTCCCGTGGGCACGCACGTTCGCGAAACCTGTGAAGATATGGGGGCGATCTCCGATTGGAGATCAGTCGGACTGACCATTGGAGGTACTGCCGGCATTCGTTTCTGACAAGGAGCATTTTCAATGAGAATGACGATGACAGCAGCAATCCAAGCCCGATGGGGTCACCGTGTCGACGGACTGATCCACACACATGCGTGGTCGGTGGAGGCCACCGTCGAGGGTCCAGCCGACGCGTCGATGGTCTTTCCCGCCGACGATCTTGAACGCCTCCTTCTCGAAACAGTTGAACCCTGGAGAGGCCGATACCTCACTAACGAAGACGTCGGGGAATGGAAGGGCTACACGCCGCTCCTTTGGGAGCGTGAGGCCACGGTTGAGGAGATCGCCCGTCAGCTCTGGTGCAGCCTTGATCGTCAGCTGGATGGTCTGAGCGAAGTCTCTTTGGTGGAGGGCACCGAATTCGATCGGTCCCGCCGGGTCACTCTCGCTCGTTGAGCGAGCTCACGAGCGGCACTGATTCCAAGTCGGTGTCCGGCCCCACGATGTAGTTGCCGGCGATCAGATCAATCGGTGGATCAGTCTCCTCGAACGACACGCCGACGGGATCACCGCCCTTCGCTACGAGCTCCAGTTGTTCCTTGAACTGACGACGAACCATCGAAACCCCTCGGTCGGTTGAGGACAACCGTTCGAGGCTGTGTTTGGTGATTGGGCCCTGCCCTACTTGGGTTTCGTAGTCGCCAGGGTTGGTCTGGTGGCCTTCCTCATCGAGATCGAACCAGGTCTTGCCGTCGTAGCTCGGAAGGCCCTGGGCCGGCTGCCCCTTCGGTTTGCGGACCATGGCGAAGACACGAGTGTGGGTGTCATCGATTGGTTGGGCCCACGACACGTTGTTGGTTGGGCCGAGCACCGTCAGCGTCGGTGTGGCGATCACCCGGATGTTGGGAAACCGAGTCTCGACGATGCGGTGCAGCATGGTCCCGTCGTCGAGTCGACGGTCCTGGGTCGACGTGATGCCCCAGTCATGTTTCTGAAAATTGATGGTGGGCCAGATCTCGAGTCGCGGATCGAACTGGGGACCGCTGATCGCGTTGTGGAGGATGAAGACGTGGTACGGATCCATCACGTTTTCATGGGTCTGAAACCAATTGCACGGGGCGACGCTCGGCCCTCCAAAGGCAAAGTGATCGACGATCTCGATCTCCTCAGCGTCGGTGAGATTCTCGAAGATCTCATATCGAGGGAAGACCGGCTGCTTGTTTGGCGGTCCCATGTACGTGAACAAGAGTCCGTTGTATTCGATGACGGGGTACCAAGGCTGGCGGTAGGACTCCTTGTTGCGGCCGCGGTCGGGCTCGCACGGTTGATCGAGGCAGGTGCCGTCTGCTCCGAATAGCCAGCCGTGGTACGGACAGCGAATTCCGTTGTCTTCGACGCGCCCGAAGTAGAGCGTGGTTCCTCGGTGACAACAACGGGGTTCGAGCAGTCCCGGGTCGCCGCTCCCGTCTCGGTAGAGAATGAGGTCTTCGCTGAGCATGCGTATCTCGCGAGGCCGGGTTGTTGCCTCTTCTGATCGAGCGAACGGTTGCCAGTAACGGCGAAGAAGCTCACCTGCGGGGGTCCCCGGACCGACCTCGACGAGCTCGGTATCAGAGTGCCCCGTTGGCCGCCCATAGGCTCGCCCGTCGTTGATGGTGACGCTCGTTGCTTGCGTTCCGACGTGTCCCTCAGCCATGGTCAAGTGTTCCATTCGTGCTGGACTTGTGCATAGTTGGTCGTCGGGGCAGCGTGTTCGTTCGAAGATCGACCGATGATGGTCGACGACGCCGACCTGACGGAGACGACGCGATGGCATTCACCGAGGAACTGGATCGAAATGGGCTTCGGCTACGTGAGTTCAGCGTCAGCGTGGGCGAGCGACCAGTTCCTGGCGTGTTATGGGAACGCAACGATGCGAAACCAGATGCGCCGCTGGTGTGCTTTGGGCATGGTGCATCGGGCGATCGCTACCAGGCGCCGATTCCTTACCTCGCACGGACCCTCGTGGCGGACCATGGATGCAGGGCGCTTGCGATCGACGGCCCAGTCCACGGCCGACGCAAGGTTGGTGATGGTGCGAGAGGGGCCTTCTTTCCTGAGTGGGAACGAGAGGGCACCGTCGCTGACATGACTGCCGACTGGACCGCTGCGCTCGATTTTGTGCAGTCCCAGCCTGATGTTGGCTCCGGGCCCGTTGGCTACTGGGGGCTCTCGATGGGCACGATCTACGGAGCACCGTTCATCGCCGAAGATACGCGTTTTGTCGTGGCCGTCCTGGGGTTGATGGGGATCACGGGCCCCGATCACTACGTGCCCGTGATCGAAGCCGCGGCGAAGGGCATCACGATCCCGGTGCTGTTTCTGACTCAACTGGAGGACGAGCTCTTCGGCCGGCCAGAGTGCATCGAGTTATTCGATGCGCTCGGCTCAGCACACAAGCGGTTCCACGCCAGTCCCGGGCTGCACTCCGAGGTGCCGTTCGAAGAACTCGCGGCGTCGATCGAGTTTTTGGTCGAGGGGCTGTCCGGCGGCCTCGAGGGAAAGCCGACGGCCTTCACGGTGAGCGACCGTACCACCTAGCATCGCCCGCATGAGCGGACTTGCGATCGTCACCGGAGGAGCCCGAGGTATCGGGGAGGCCATCGTTCGAGCTCTGCTCGAACAAGGGGTCGTAGAACGGGTCGCTGTGTTTGATCTTGCAGCGGGCTCGCTCGCGGCCTTCGGTGCGTTTCCGGCAACCCCGATCTACGCGTGTGATGTCACCGACGAGGCATCGGTTCGGGCGGCCTATGCCGCCGTCGGCGAGGTGCCGACGGTGCTCGTCAACAATGCAGGTGGCGGTCGTCTTGATCGTGTTGCCGACGGTGCCGAGGGCGAAAACGACGCCTTTGATCCATTCGGGTCCGCCGAGAGTTTTCGGGAGATGGTGGATCTGAATCTCACGTCGGCCCATGTCGTGACCCGAGTGATCGGTCCGGAACTGGTTGCTGGTTCGGCGATCTGCAATACGGCTTCGATCGCGGGCTTGATGCCAAATTCGTTGTTCTCGTACGGCGCGGCAAAGGCCGGTCTCATCCATTGGACCAAAGCGATGGCCAAGGCGCTGGCGCCGACCAGTATTCGGGTCAACGCCGTCGCTCCTGGCATTATTCGCACGCAGCTGTGGGAGGCCATGCAGCCGAGCCAGGATGCATACGACGTGATGATCAAAGAGATCATGCCGATGCAACAGGATCAGACGCCGGAGAACATCGCAGACGCCGTGGCCTTCCTGTGCTCGGACCGTGCATCTCAAATCACCGGTGAAGTGATCCGAATCGATGGCGGTCTGACGCTGCGGTGAGTTGAACGGGCGAGCCGCTGGAGGCTGATTGCCGACGTTAGTCTCGGAGCTACTGCCCGCCCAGATGGTGCATGTCAGCCGTGGCTGCTGATACCGCCGTCCAGAGGAAGTACGTTTCCGGTCATATACGCGCCGGCCCGACTCGACAGGAAGATCACGGTGCCTGCCACGTCCTCGGGCGACCCGATGCGCTTCAGCGGCACGGTCGACTCAACCCGTTTGCGGCTTTCGGGGTCGTCCAACATGTAGCCCATCATCTTCGACTGGAACGGGCCAGGGGCAACGGTGTTCACGGTGATGTGGTCATCAACGACGAAGTGAGCCAGGTGGCGGGCAAGCATGTGGATGCCAGCCTTGGAGGCCGAGTACGAGAAGTTGTCTCCGAAGGGCACCCGAACTCCGTCGATGGAACCAGTCATGATGATGCGTCCCGGGTCTTCTGCTGTGGCGGCGGCCCGGATCTGGGGGAGCAGGGCCTGACTCAGCATGAAGGGAGCCTTCACGTTGATGTTCATGACCTTGTCGAACCCGGCATCAGGGAATTCTCCGAGGGGGGCTCCCCATGCGGCTCCGGCGTTGTTGACGAGGATGTGAAGCTTGTCCTCCTTCTCGGTGAAGGCCGCGACGAAGGCGTCGCGACTGTCGCTCGAGGAGAGGTCGCACGGAATCGAGAAGCACTCGCCGAACTCAGAGAGTCGGGCAGCCGTGGCGTCGCAGTCTCCCGCTTTGCGGGAGGTGATGTAGGTGCGCACGCCGTTCTTGACGAGGCCCTCCGCAATCATCTCGCCAATCCCGCGGGATCCTCCGGTCACAATGGCGACTTTTCCGGACACGTCAAAGAGTTCTGAAATCAGCACGAGGATGATGCTCGCCGAGAACTGTTGAGACGTCCACTTCGCCAGGCTGGCTACCTAGGACCAGTGTGCAGTCACGCTCGCAGGCTTGCGGAAGATCAACCCTGATGGTGCGTCGCTTCTCGCTTGATCGAGCGCCATGTCGCCGGGAATGACATCGAGTACTGCGTTGAGCGCAGCCTGGGTTTCCAGACGAGCCAGATGTAGGCCCAGGCACCCGTGGGGACCTTGGACGAACGTGACATGCTGCCGCAGATTTGGACGATCGATGTCGTAGCGATCTGGTTGTTCGAAGACCTCAGGATCGCGGTTTGCCGCGAGCAACGAGATCGTCACCATCTCCCGTTTGGGGATGATGGTGTCGCCGAGCTGCACATCTCGAGTCGTATAGCGATCGACAACGGCTGCCGCTGGCTCGAGTCGGAGCGACTCTTCGATGGCGGGCCCGACGAGCGCTCGATCGTGACGCACACGATCGAGCACCTCGGGATGGTGCAACAGGTGCCACAAGACATTGGCGGTCATGCCCTCCGATGTCTCGATCGCACCGAACATCACGACGGCCGTTGCCGTTGCGAGTTCTTCGGGCCGAAGAATCGCATCCTTCTCGAGCTGGGTCAGCAACGCGCTGGTTCCCGTCTCGAGGGTGGTGGTGACGCGGGAGTGAATCTGTGCGATGGCGTCGGTCCCCGCCATCGGCACCGGCTGGCCGAGCGCTACGCCGACAATGGCATCAGCGATGTGCCGATACCACGACAGGACATCGTCTGTTTTGACGTCGCTCAGGCCGAGGAAGCGAGTGATGGTGTCGACAGCGAGCGGACCAGCGAAGGCCGTGCGGAACTCAGCCGAACCCTCGTTTGCAATGGGATGGAGCAGCGAACGCGCAGTCTCGGTGAGTGTGGCTTCGAACTGCTCGCGCACGACTGTTGGCCGAAAGCTGCCGGCGAACGCAGATCGGTGGCGTTCGTGTTCGGGCCCATCGAGGGAGAGCATCGATTGTCCGATCACCGCACCGGTCGAGAAGCGGGAATCATCGACGGTGTAGGTCTGCGCATCTCGCATGGCCTCGATGGCGAGATCGCGTCGCGTGACAATCCAGGAACTGAGGGCAGGAAGCCACGACACAGGCTCAGCGCTCCGCAGTGCGGCCAACACCGCATAGGGAGCGTCAGTGAGATCATCGACGGTGATGCTCGCCCCGATGGGGTAGTTGGCCAGGCGTCGCTCATTGCGTTGATCTGGATTGCGTTGATCTGGATTGCGTTGATCTGGATTGCGTTGATCTGGATTGTCTTGCTGATCTAGTCCGATAGACCCAAGGTAATTGCCTCACTCAAGTCTGACGCTGGATAGGTCGAGACAAGGTTGTGGAAGCAGTGTCAGCCGACAACCCAGCGTTGAGGATCTTCTGGCAAAACCGCTATGCACCGGCGGCGGGTCTTGTTGTCTCGCTGGCGCTCATTCTGAGTCTCGCTCCGGCAACTGTGAACCAAGATGGTCTCCGAATCTGGGCGGGAATCGGCATTGTCCTGCTCATCAGCAGCATGATCGATATCCATCGACCGGGGTTCACAAAGAACTTGCTCCCAGATGGTCTTCCGGTCACCGTGCACATCCATTCAGCCGTGTCTGGTCTCTGGATCGGCGGGGTGGTCTGGGTCGATCTCGGTGCCGCAGGGACGAACGAATTCGCCTATCTGGCCGGTTTGCTCGTGCTGGGAACGATGCTCGGCTTGCTTCAGTTTGGGACGCTCGGATGGCACACGCCGATCCTGATGGCGAGTGCGATTGCTGCGGCGGGCAGTGGTTTCGGGGCTGCAGGACAGATGGTGTTGGCCCTTGGTTCGATGGCATTGCTGGGGGTTGCCTTGCGAGCGTCGTTCTCCTCGGCGAACACCTATGCCGAACTGATGACGCTCCGGGCTGAAGGTCAGGACCGCGAAGCAACGGCAACGTGGTTCGCCAATCACGATCCGCTCACCAACGCCCTCAATCGCAGAGGCATCGGTGAATGGCTCGAATCTGATGACGCAGAACCTTCGTTCTGTCTCTTCATCGATCTTGACCACTTCAAGGTCATCAACGACACGTTCGGCCACGCGGTCGGTGACGAAGTCTTGCTGGTCACGGCGGGCAAACTGGACGAACTTGTCGGGAACCGCGGTGCGATTGGGCGAATCGGTGGAGATGAGTTCGTGGCGTTGTTGGATTCGACTGAATACGGATCACAAGCGCGAGCAGAGGAATTCGGCCACCAGCTCCTGGCCTCGCTGCGAGCTCCGCTGGACGAACATCCCGACGTTGCCGTTTCGGCGAGCGTTGGAGTGGTGCCGGTCGGCGACGGCGACTCTCTTCGAGAGCTTCTTGGCCGAGGCGACACTGCGCTCTATGAAGCCAAGGAGCGCGGCAGAGGACGAGTTGTCCTGGGTGCCGACGACTGATTCCCCCAGCAGTGGAGCAGTTGTTCGCTCAGTCAGCGGACGAGCGGTGCCCCCGATCGGGCTACGGTGACGGGCTACGAGCTGAAGGAGTGTGCCTGTGCCGTCTGTGCTGGCCTATCACCGGCCCGAGACCCTCGATGAGGCTTCATCGTTGCTGTCTGGACCGAATTCACGAGCGATCGGCGGCGGTACTGTCGCTGTTCCAGAGAGTCGCGGTGCCAAAGCCGACGGCGTCGAGCTTGTCGATCTACAAGGCCTGGGACTCGACGGCATCGAACAGTCTGGTAACCGACTGATTCTTGGATCGATGATCCGGCTCGGTGATCTGGTTTCGGGTGGCCTGATGTCGCACGAGCCTGGCGGAACCACGCCGGGGGAGATGGTTCCCCAACTGATCCGTGACTTGGCCAGGCGAGAGCTTCCGAGCACGCTTCGCAACCAGGCAACGCTTGGTGGAACAGTCGCGCTTGGCGATTCTGAGAGCATCCTGCTTGCTGGTTTGCTCGTCCATGGTGCTCAGGTTCACTTGCACGGACAGGAACCGATTTCGCTCGAACAGTCCCTCGCCGAGTGTGTGGGAAATCGTGTCGTGACTGCGGTCTCGATCGAACTCGATGACTCAGCGACCGGCGGATCAGCGACGGCCTCGACAGGCCGAACGCCAGCCGACATTCCGATCGTCGCTGCGATCGGTCGGCGAGTCGACGACGTTGTCCGGATGGCGCTGACCGGGCTGGCTCCGTCGCCGGTGCTGGTTGACCCATCAGACCCTCTTCGTGATCTCGATCCCGTCGGCGACTTTCGAGGCTCCCCGGCCTACCGCCGTCACCTGGCCACGACGCTCTGTACCCGAGTCCTCGGAGAGCTGACATGACACTCACGATCAACGTCACTCTCAATGAGGTTGCCCGGTCCCTTGAGGTCGAGCCCTTCGACTCGTTAATGGCTGTGCTTCGGCGCGAGGGCATGACCTCAGTCCGCTATGGGTCAGACACCGGCGAGACCGGGGCCTCCGCAGTTCTGATCGATGGACGTCTCGTGAACACCGACTGCATGTTGGCTGCTCAGGCCGATGGCCACGAGATCATCACGCTCGAGTGGTTCAACAAGGTCGATCTGCACCCGATTCAGGCCGCCTTCGTGGCAACTGGTGCGATGCAATCGGGCTACACGACCCCGGCGATGATTCTGGGCACATGGGCCATGCTGGGGTCGAACCCGAACCCCACAGAAGAAGAGATTCGCGACATGCTCTCGGGGATCCTCGACCGGGAGACGGCATATGTGAAGCCGGTCGAAGCGGTGAAACGAGCCGCCGCTCTGATGCGTGGCGAGTCAACCGAGCCGTTCGGTCCCTTGATTCTTCCGATGATGACGGACGGGAAGAACCCGACACCGCACGACCCGTCGGACCCAGGCCCGCAGGTTTCTGAGGCGATTCCTCGGCTCATTCCGAGCCGAGACGTCCCCGAGATGGCGGTGGTCGGCAAGCCTGAGATCAAGGTCGACGCGGTCAAGCTCGTGAAGGGAAACCCGGCGTTCACTGATGACTTCATCGAGCGCAATCAACTCGTCGCAAAGGTACTTCGCAGCCCGCACGCACACGCCAACATCGTGGAGATCGATGATGCCGCTGCCGTCGCACTTCCCGGGGTGCACGCAGTCATCCACCACAAGAACATCCCCCGGATCAAGTACGCCTCTGGCGGTCAGAGCTGGCCAAACCCTCATCCTCACGATCAGGTCAGCTTCGACACCAAGGTGCGCCACGTTGGCGATCGAGTCGCCGCCGTTGCCGCAGACACACTCGAGATCGCCGAGGAAGCAATTCGGCTGATCGAGGTCACCTACGAAGTGTTGCCTGCCGTCTTCGACGAACGTGAAGCGATGGTGCCGGGTGCACCGGTCATTCACGATGAGGACGACACGCTGGAGATTGCGGACGCGTCCAGAAACCTGGTGCACCACATCGGTGCCGAACGCGGTGATGTTGACGCCGCCCTGGCCGATGCGGATCACGTCTTCGAGCACACCTTCCGTGTGCATCAAGTGCAACAGGTGCCGATCGAGAATCACATCTCCGTCGCCTGGCTCGATTCCGACGAACGGATGGTGGTTCGCACCGCGACGCAGGTCCCGTTCCACACCCGTCGCATGCTTGCACCGTTGATCGGCATGGAGATCAAGGATGTACGCGTCATCAAGCCCCGCATTGGTGGCGGCTTTGGGGCCAAGCAGGAAATGCTGATCGAGGACATCGTGGCGCACCTGGCGATCGTCACTCGCCGTCCGGTCAAACTCGAGTTGACTCGCGAAGAAGAGTTCGTTTCGTCTCGCACTCGTCATCCCCAGACGATCACCTACACGTCAGGCGTCAGCAACGACGGCGAACTCGTGGCTCAAAACATGAAGATGATCGGCAACACGGGTCCCTACGGGACACATGCCTACACCGTGCAGACCGTGTCTGGCCTCCGCGGATTGACTTCTTACAACTGCGCAAACAAGCGGTTTGACTGCGACGTGGTCTACACGAACATTCCTGTTCCCGGGGCCTATCGCGGGTACGGGGCTCCGCAGGCGGAGTTCGCTCTCGAGGCGCACATGGAAGACATCGCTCGATCGCTGGAGCTTGATCCGATCGAGTTCAAGCGCAAGAACTGGGTCAAGGTCGGTGATGAGCTGAATATTGCTCCTCATCTTGGCGAGCACGCTGTGGTGGAGGGCGATCTCGACGAGTACCCCAGGGTCATGTCGAACGGCATCGAAGAATGCGTTTCACAAGGGATGCGTGCGATCGAATGGCACCTCCAAGACGACCCGGAATGGGTCCGTCCCGCCGATCGCCCAAACATTCGTCGAGGCATGGGCTTTGCCTTTTGTATGCACGGCACTGCCATCCCCTTTCTCGACATGGGTGGCTGCTCGATCAAGATCAACGACGACGGCTCGTTCAACATGCTCATCGGCGCCACCGATCTCGGTACCGGTGCCGACACTGTGATCGGGCAGATCGCCGCCGAAGTCCTCGGCGTCCCACTCGACGACATCAAGGTCTATTCCTCTGACACAGACGTCACGCCGTTCGATACGGGTGCGTATGCATCGAGCACGACGTACATCTCGGGGACCGCAGCCAAGCTGGCCGCAGAGAAGGTGCGAGAGCGGCTCAAGGAGCGAGCAGCCATGCTGCTCGATGTGAAGGAGCCGTGCTCGATCGAATTGCGGGACAAGCGAGCCTGGGCCCCCGATGGCTCGTCGGTCTCGCTCGAGGAGATCGCACTCGACTCACTGCATGTGCAGGATCACGAGCAGATCATGGGAACTGCGTCCTACGTCTCGCCAGAATGCCCGCCGCCCTTCGCCGCTCAGTTCGTGGAGCTCGAGGTTGATGTCGAGACCGGCGAGGTCACGGTTGTGAAGATGGTGATGGCCGTCGATTGTGGCGTTGCCATCAACCCGATCACGGCCTCGGGTCAGGTCGAAGGTGGATTGCTCCAGGCGCTCGGCTACGGGCACTGCGAAGAATTCGCGTTCGACGACGACGGTCGCATGCTCAATGCTTCGCTTGGTCCCTACAAGATTTACCGGGCCGACGAAATGCCGGTGATCGAGACCTACCTCGTGCAGACCATGGAAGACTCCGGGCCGTTCGGAGCCAAGGCCGTTGCCGAAATTCCGAAGGATGGGGTGGCGCCGGCAATTCGCAACGCCATTTTGGGAGCGACTGGTGTGGCCATCAACGACCTGCCGTTTACTCCTGAACGAGTCTGGGCTGCGTTGGAGAACGACCGATCCCAGGAGCAGATTTGACGCTCGTTCTGTCGGACTGGCTCATCACGAGAGCTGACGCTGAGCCGCACCGCGGTTGGGGTGTGCGAGTTCTCGATGGAGTTGTCGATGCGGTCGGGCCTCACGAGGATCTGAAGACGGCCTACCCGGACGACGAAGTTCATGACGCATCGGGCCACATCGTGATGCCCGGCTTCGTCAATGCGCATGTGCACCTGTACGGAACGCTGGCCCACGGCATTCCTGTCGACAGCGCACCCGATGGCTTCTGGAGTTTCCTGGACGACTATTGGTGGCCCAAGGTCGAAGATGCGCTCGACGTAGCCATGATCGAGGCGGCAACCGACTATGTCTGTGCCGAAATGCTTCGGTCAGGAACAACCACCTTCTACGACATTCTCGAGGCGCCCAATTCGCTGCCCGAGGCGTTGCTGGCCCAAAAGGAAGTTGTGGAGTCCAGGGGGCTGCGCGGCATCTTGAGCTTCGAGGCGACGGAGCGGGCCGGCCCCGAGATTGCCGAACTCGGTCTGGCTGAGAACGTCGCTCTGATCCAAGCCTGTCGAGATTCGGTGCTCGTGTCGGGCCTCATGTGTTTCCACACAACGTTTACGTGCTCTGAGGACTACATCCGTCGGGCGTTCGGATTGGCTGGCGATCTCGGCGTGTTGACCCACGCTCATTGCAATGAGGGCATTCACGAAGGCCAGTGGTGCGAGGAGCATCTGGGGCGCAGAACGCTGGAGTTCTATGACGAGATCGGAGTCGCCGGCCCCGGATTTCTGGCCAGTCAATGTGTCCAGCTCTCCGAGCGAGAGCAGGAGATCCTCGGCAGCAGCGGAATGCGGGTGGCCCACATGCCGCTGGCCAACTGCGAGGTCGGCGGCGGAATTGCTCCCGTGCCTGAACTCCTTGCCCGTGGCGTCAGGATGGGACTCGGTTCTGACGGCTACATCAACGACTTCTTTGCAGTGATGCGAGGAGCGTTTCTCCTTCACAAAGCTCGGCTGCTCGATCCTGGAGCGATGCCTGCTGCAACCGTGCTGGCCATGGCAACGCAGGGGGGCGCCGAGGCGCTTGGTCTTGAGCGAGTTGGTTCGCTCGAGATCGGATGGTCCGCAGATCTTCAGGTCATCGACGGAAACTTCCCAACTCCACTCACCGAACACAACCTGGCCGAACAGATCGTGTTGTGGCGCAACCACACCCACGTTCGCGATGTGATGGTCACAGGAGATTGGCGAGTAAAGAACGGCGAAGTTCTCGGAGCAGATCTCGACGCAATGGCTGCGCGGACGAGGCTCCAGGCTGAGCGTCTCTGGTCCCGATCGTGAACCATCATCCTCCATGCTCGGCTCAGTTCACCGAGGAGGCGCCGCTCACCGACACCTCGACCTGTCCGTCTCCTGACTTGTCGATGTCGGATGCGCCGCTCGCCGAGCCGGTGAGAAGTTCGCTCACGGTGACATCAACGCTCGATGCTCCGCTCGCGTCGATGTTGGCCCGTTCCGCTTTAACGTCGGAGAAGTCTACGGATGACGCTCCGTCTGCATTGATCGTGACCATGTCGGCCACGCCAGACGCCCGAACGTCGGAGGCGCCGCTCACGTCGACCCGGATGTCGCCGTCGATCCCTGAGATGGTGGCAGAGATGGCACCATCGGCTTCGAAGTCAACGAGCGCTGGCATCACGATGGTGGCCCGTGCCTCATCTGCGTCGCCCACATCTGACATCTTGATTTCGAGCGTGCCGTCGACGACATCGGCCTCGAGATTGTCAAACAGGTTCGGATTGGTCGAAAAGCGAAGCGATGCGTCCGCCGACGGGTCGACAAGCACTTCAAGGGTGATGAAGGAACCGACGTCGATCTTGTCGAAGGTGCCGACCTCGATCGCTCGAGTCTCTACGGATCCTTCGCCATCTTCGCCGCTGCTGAATGAGACGTCGAAGTCTGCTCCACAGGCGCTGGCACCAAGGGCACAGGTGAGAAACACGGCGGTGGCCGTTGCGGTGCGGCCGAAAGTGTTTGAGGTGAAGCTGAGCAGGAAAGATGGGCGTGTCATGACCGCATCGTCGCTCCATCGCCCAATGGGCGATATCAGTGGTCACCCTGACCGTTCCCTGAGGGGAGCGGGGCGACTCAGGGTGAAGACCGATGTCTGAGATTCTCCGGGAACTTCTTGCGGCGATCGACGAACGTCGACCTGTCGTTTCGGCCACCGTGACGTCAACGAGTCGGTCTGTGCCTCGGCGAGCTGGATCCAAGATGCTCGTGTACGCCGACGGGACGTCATCGGGAACCGTTGGCGGCGGCGAGATGGAAGCCAGGGTTCGTGCCGCTGCTGCGACCGTGCTGGCAACTCGAACCCCAACCACGTTGACCTATGCCCTCGTTGACCCCGCATCGGGCGATCCCGGTGTCTGTGGCGGCGAAGTCGAGCTGTATCTGGAGCCCCATATGCCCACGACAACGATCTACGTCATCGGTGCAGGCCATGTCGGCCAGGCGGTCGTCGAGCTGGCGTCATGGCTCGGGTACCGAGTCGTCGTCTGGGACGATCGGGAGGAGCTCCTCGAGGAGGTGAAGGACCCGAACGTCGCGTCAGTTTCGGGGCCGATCAGTGAGGCAATCGCGGCGTACCCGATCGACGCGCATACCCGGATCGTGATGGTTACCCGCAATGTGATGCTGGACGTTGAGATCATGCCGGCGCTGCTCGAGAGCCCGGCGCCAACGATTGGGCTGATGGGAAGTCGTCGGCGTTGGGAGACCACCCGAGCCAAGCTGCTCGACCTCGGGCTTGACGAAGCCGTTCTTGACAAAGTCCACTCTCCGCTCGGGCTCGAGATTGCAGCCGAGACGCCGAAGGAAATCGCGGTCTCGGTGATCAGCGAGCTCATCGGCCAAGAGCGTGGAGGGACACACGATGACGATTGAGGAGATTGCGGGACGGGTCTGTTTGATCCGCGGGGGTGGAGACCTTGCGACCGGTGTGGCGTGGCGGTTGTTTCGGGCAGGCTTCCCCGTCGTGGTGACCGAGATCGCTCGACCGTTGACGGTGCGACGGTCTGTTGCGTTGTCGACGGCCGTCCATACCGACCGGGTCGAAGTCGAGGGAATGGCCGGTGTGCTCGGAGCGACTCCCGAAGAAGCGATGGCCGTTGCCCTTGCTGGTCAAGTTGGTGTGGTCGTGTCTGCTGCGCTTCCCGCCATAGGAGCTGACGTTGTCATCGATGCTCGAATGGCGAAGACCAACATCGATACGAAGATGACCGACGCCGGACTGGTCATCGGCATGGGACCAGGTTTCGTTGCCGGTGAAGATTGCCACGCGGTGATCGAAACACTCCGCGGACCTCGGCTCGGGCGAGTCATCTGGTCGGGTCCTGCTGCAGCAAATACGGGGAGTCCGGGGGCTATTGCCGGCCATAGTGCCGAGCGAGTGCTTCGGGCGCCTGCCGGTGGTTCGGTCCGGTGGATGGTGGAGATCGGTGCGACGGTTTCTGAGGGGCAAGGGCTCGGTCTCATCGGTGAGGTGCCGATTCACGCTCCGTTTGCTGGCCTCGTTCGCGGCTTGATTCTCGATGGAAGCGAGGTGCTGGAGGGAATGAAGATCGGCGACCTTGATGCTCGACTCGACGTGAACCCGCACGAGATTTCGGACAAGGCCCTCTCTGTTGGAGGTGGCGTGCTCGAGGCGGTCCTTGCTGGCGCCCCTCTATGAGCAACCATGGCTGACGCCGTCGCGCTCGCCGACGTTGTGGCTGCTCTGGAGTTGGGGGCCAAGGAACACGTTGCCCTTGTCGGTGGGGGAGGAAAGTCCACCTTGCTGCGCACCATCAGCGTTGGGCGGGCACTGGATGGTCGACGTGTCGTCGGTACCACGACGACCAAGATGTCGGCAGATCAGGACGAAGGGTTCGAACGGTTGCTGGCGCCCACCGATGAGGAAATCGTCGCTGCGGTCGAGCGCGGCCCCGTCATGGCGTGGTCTCGAATCGATGGCGGCAAGGCGCACGGCACATCGCCGGTCGATTGCGATCGTTGGTTTGATCTCGTTGATGACGTTGTCGTCGAGGCTGACGGTGCGCGTCATCGGCCCTTCAAGGCCCCAAGTCCGTTTGAACCGGTCGTGCCGTCTACGACAACACTCATGATCTCTGTCATCGGCGCAGACGCGCTGGGGCGAGTGATTGCTGACCAGTGCCACCGGCCGCTTCGTGTCGCCGCGCTTGCAGGCTGTTCGCCGTATGTGCGCCTGAGTCCTGAAGGTGCAGCTCGGGTGCTTCTGCATGAACGAGGAGCGCGCCGGGCTTTGCCGGCGACGTCCCGTTTCATGGTGGCGATTACGAAGGTCGACCAAGCCACCGAGTCGGCTGTCGACGAACTGATGGAAGCCCTTGGTTCGACGGCAACCGTTGCCATAACCAGCACGAATCCCTAGGACCTTCCATCCGATGGGCGTCAACTGCTCGATGGCCCGGAGGTCGGCTCGACTCTATGAGTACGGTTCTTCGCATGATCTCCACGACCGACTGGACGTTTGCCGGCTCTGAGGGAGACGTCTTTGCGACGTCATGGGCGGGAGAGAATGACCCGACGCATGTCGCCGTCTTGGTGCACGGCTACGGCGAACACATCGGAAGATACAACCACGTCGCCGCGGCGTTGGTTGCAAGTGGTGCTGCGGTCTACGGATTGGATCACATGGGTCATGGCCGGAGTGATGGTGATCGAGCGATCGTGACCGACTTTGATGACGTGGTCGCCGACGTCGATCAGCTCGTCGACGTCGTCGTTGCGGCGCATCCAGAGCTGCCGGTTGTGATGATCGGTCATTCGATGGGCGGCCTGATCGGAACTCGATACGCCCAGACACACGGCGATCGACTGCGGGCTCTGGTTCTCTCCGGTCCCGCGATTGGTCGGTCGAAATCGGTCGACCAATTGCTGGCGCTCGATGAGATTCCTGACGTCGCGTTGGATCCTTCAGCGCTCTCTCGCGATGCCGCTGTCGGCGAGGTCTATGCAGCAGATCCGCTCGTGTGGCATGGGCCGTTCCAACGTCCGATGCTCGAGGCCATGGCACGAGCCAATAGAGCACTGAGCGCCGGCGGAACGATCGGCGACCTGCCGCTGCTCTGGATGCACGGTGTTGATGATCAGCTCGTGCCGATCGACAGCACCCGCGACGGCGTTGAAGTGATCAAAGGGTCGACTTTTGAGTCGATTGAATACCCAGGTGGGAGGCATGAGATCTTCAACGAGACCAACCAGGTTCAAGTCTTGTCCGACGTCACGAGCTACATCGCACGGGTGGTGTAGGCGGCGCCGCTTGTCAACGTTGATCGCTGCTTGGGTCGACTCGCAACATCCACTGCCCTATCTCGGGGCCCTCGGTGATGGAGCCACTCGTCGCGAGTGAATGAAGGGCCCTCTTGCCGTCCTTAACGATG
>CALHCB010000169.1 GCA_937930695.1 uncultured Acidimicrobiales bacterium
CAGCTGCCGTCCGAACAGCCAGGTCTCGCCTTCGTAGGTCATGACGACCTCGTTGAAGTGAGCCTCCCCATCGAGCGTTGGAATCGGGCTGATTTCGAGGCCTGGGGATCGCAGGTCGACCAAGAGCTGGCTGAGTCCCTGGTGCTTGTTGCCGTCTTCCAGCGGAGCAGTCCGACACAACACGACGAACCAGTCGTTCAGGTGCGCTCCGCTCGTCCACACCTTGGTTCCGTTCACCACCCAGCCACCGTCGGCCCGGGTTGCGCGAGTGGCGACAGAAGCAAGATCGGACCCGCTGTCTGGCTCGCTCATTCCAATGGAGAAGGCGAGTTCGGCCCGGCAGATTGGCGGCAAGAAGCGTTCCCGTTGATCCTCGGTGCCGAACTTGTTGATGATCGAACCGGTTTGTCGATCAGCGACCCAGTGATGACCGACCGGTGCGCCGTGGCTGAGAAGTTCCTCGACGACGACGAACCGATCGACTGCGGTCCGGTCGTGACCTCCATATTGCTTGGGCAACGCCATGCCGACCCAGCCTTTGGCCGCCAGCTTCTTCGAAAAGGCTTTGTCCTTGCCAGCGCCCATGCCAAGGGCGCGTTCGTACGTTCCTGGCGGTAGCTCCTCAGCGAGAAACTGACGAACTTCGGCCTGCAGGTCGAGTTCTTGGGGTGTGAGTGTTGTCGGTGCGAACTTCACGCCGGTGAGTTTCGCGTGAACTGCTCAGTGAAAGGAACTCGCGCTCGGTAGTTCCTGGGTGACCACGCGCACCTTAGGGTCGACGAAAGCGCTGGCGCGGCACGACCCGTCCCCGGCCTGGAATTCCAGACACGTTGGTGCCCCGGGCGATCACCTCGCCTCGACTGATCGTGAGTTCGGGCCAGCCCGTGACCTCCCAGCCGTCATAGGGCGAGTAGCCAGCGTTCGAATGCATCGAGGCGCCGTCCACCACTCGTACCTTTGTCGGATCCCAAATCAGTATGTCGGCGTCGGACCCGGGGCTGATTGCCCCCTTCTGCGGGAACAGTCCGAAGAGCTTCGCCGCTCGCGTGCTCGTGAGTTCAACGAACTGGGTGATCGAAAGTCTCCCTTTCGCAACTCCCTCGCTCCACAGCACCGGCATGATCGTCTCGAGTTCGGCCATGCCGTGGCGGAGGTCCCACGCAGTCAACGCTGGATCGAGCTTGTCTTCGAGCGTCCACGGAGCATGGTCGGTGCACACCGTTGCAACGGTGCCATCGTTCAATCCGGCCCAGAGCGCGTCCTGATCAGCCGTCGTCCGCAATGGGGGAGCACCGGCGTACTTTGCGCCGTCCGGTTCAGCGAACCGTTCTTCGTTGAGGTGAAGATAGATCGGTCGGGTCTCGACATAGAGCGGTAAACCTCGAGCTCGCCCTGCCCGACACGCGTCGAGCGCGGCCTTGCTCGAGAGGTGGACGATGTAGGTGGCTGCGCCCGTTGTGGCGCAATACCCCACCGCACGTTCGGTGGCGACCCGCTCGGCTTCGACAGGCCGAGACTTGGGATAGTGAGACGCATCTCGGTGCCCGGCCTCGGCAAGGGCGGAACCACAGCAGTGCATGATGGCGGGGTCTTCACAGTGCACGAGCACGACCGACCCGGCAACCTGTGCGGCCTTCATCGCTGCGAGGTAGCCATCCACGTTTCGGTCGAAGCGCCGGAACGAGAGGAAGATCTTGATGCTCGGGTGGCCGGCGGCCGCGAGTGATTCAATTTCGGCGATCCCATCTTGGTCCGGATCGAGGAGAACCGGGTGCTGAAAGAAGTCGACCATGCTGTGGGCATCAGCATCGGCCAGGTCCCGTTCCATCCCGGCCCACATCTGCTCGCCCTTGCGGGGAAACGACATGTTGCCAACAGTGGTGATGCCACCGGCGGCTGCGGCCCGGCTGCCAATCGTGAAGTCATCGACCCAACTCCAGGAACCAGGTTCGGTCCCAGGAGCAGTGAGGTGGACATGCGCGTCGACACCGCCAGGGAGCACGAATCGGCCTGTGGCATCGATCTCGTCAGTCCCGGTCATCGATCCGCCCAGTTGGGCTATGACGCCGTCCACGATGCCGACATCGACAATCGACTCTGCCCCGCCCGTGACGACGGTGCCGTTGCGAATCACAAGATCCATAGGCGATCACCATTCCACAGCAGAAGCGGTTCGGGTTAGCTTCCTGCAATGGACCCATCAAACATCTCGATTCCGGAACTCGTCCGCTGGTCGACAGCGGAGTTCGCCGATCTGCCTGCCATCCGGGATCAAGACGTCACGCTGACATATCGCGAACTCGGCGCGGCGATCGATCAAATGGCGCGAGCGATGGTGGCCTTTGGGATTGAACAAGGGGACGCCGTGGCTGTGTGGGCGCCGAACTGTTGGCAGTGGGTCGTTGCCGGCCTCGGCGCTGCTCGCGCTGGTGCAGTCTTGGTGCCTGTCAACACTCGTTTCAAGGGGAACGAGGCCGCGTACGTGTTGGACAAGGCTCGTGTGCGCTTGCTGTTCGTTGTCGATGGCTTTCTGGACACCGACTACAGCGGGTCACTTGCAAACGAAGATCTCCCTGCGCTTGTCCAGATCGTTGACCTTGTTGCCCCCGATGGAGCGAGGACGGAGGCGTTCGAGACGTTCTCAGCGCTCGGTGACGGCAACGATCGTGAGCAGCTCCAAGCTGAGGTGGAGCGCCGAACAGATGCAACTACTCCAACCGATGTCGCCCTCATCATGTTCACATCGGGAACGACAGGTCATCCGAAGGGCGTCATGATTCGTGGTGGCGCCATCATCCGGGTCTTCTACACATACGGCGAGTCCCTGATGGTGGAGCCAGCGGACCCATACCTTCTTGTCAACCCCTACTTCCATGCGTTCGGGTTCAACTCCGGAGTGATTGTTTGTCTGATGTTCGGAGCGCTCAACCTGCCGGTTGCGGTGTATGAACCTGGCGAAGTGCTTGCGCTCATCGAACGGGAGCGCGTTGCCATTTTCCCCGGACCACCAGCGCTGTTCCAAGGGCTGCTCAATCACCCCGACCTCGAGTCGTTCGACATCTCATCGCTCCGCAGTTGTGTAACGGGAGCGGCGTCGATCTCGGTGGAACTCGTCGTTGCGATGCGAGAGCGTCTTGGGTTCGAGAACGTGATGACGGCATATGGAATGACCGAGACGTCAGGACTCGCGGCGTACACGAGGCGAGGTGACTCGCCCGAGCTCGTTGCGTCGACATCAGGCTGCGCCCCTGCCGACGTCGAGCTCCGGGTCGTCGACAGTGACGGCACCGATGTCGAGACCGGCGTCGAAGGCGAGCTGTTGGTCCGTGGTTTCCAAGTAACCCCCGGCTACCTCGATGCACCGGAACAGACGGCGGAAGCGATTGATGAGGACGGGTGGCTCCATACCGGCGATGTCGCCGTGATGAACGACGATGGCTACATCGACATCACCGATCGAATGAAGGACATGTTCATCATGGGAGGTTTCAACGCCTACCCGGCAGAGATCGAGCGAGTCATGGTCGAGCACCCGGCGATCGGGGTGGCAGCGGTCGTCGGTGTTCCCGATGAGCGGATGGGTGAGGTGGGGGCAGCGTTCGTGATTGCAGCCAGCGGTACGACTCCCGACCTCACCGAAATCCAGTCCTGGTGCCGGGAGAACATGGCGAACTACAAGGTCCCCCGGTACATCTGGATCGTCGAGGATCTCCCCCTCACCGCGTCCAACAAGGTTCGCAAACCTGAGCTTCGCGAGCTGTCGCTCGAGCGATTGGCCGAGACGCAGGCCACCCAGAGCTAGCCACACGAGAGATCAACGCGCTGACGTAGGGTGCAGTGTGCAGCTTGCGGAATTTCAGATCCTGATGGAAGAGCTCTATGGCGAGGGCGATCGAGAACGAGGCATACCTTCGACGGTGGCCTGGCTCTGCGAGGAAGTAGGAGAGCTCGCCCAGGCGGTTCGCAAGGGAACTGTTGAGCAACAGCTCCATGAGCTCGGTGACGTCATTGCCTGGGTGGCATCGCTTGCGAACCAGCTCGACCTCTCGCTCGAAGATGCGGCTCAACGCTACGTCGACAATCCGCCGTGATCCTGTTGCCCGTCACCGGCGCGAGTTGATTCAACCGCGGAGAGACTCGGCATCGGCCCGCGTATTCTGGGCGGACATCAGCCATCCAATTGTTCGTGTCATGGCGCCTGCTGCTGGTCGAACGAGAAGCGGATCTGCAAGTGGTGGTACCGGAAGCCGTAGCTCACGTCTGGCCCAATCGGGGAGCAACGTGACGGCACCTGCGGTGATGATTCCGTAGCTCCCGCGAAGCCAGAGCGGAACAGGCGGAGCGATCAAGAAGCGAACGGCGTTGCGCGCCTGATCGCCTGCTGCGCACTCTGGTCGGAAGGATTCGATGCATGCTTCGAGTTCGGCGACGGACGTCGGTGGTTCTTCTGAACCGAGTCGTCGTGCGACCTCAGCCATTTCTGCAACGTATTGATCACGCTCCGCGTCGCGGAGCTTTCCGCCGCCGTAGCGATCGAAGGCTTTCAAGAAGCTGTCGACCTCGGTGACGTGAACCCACAGAAGGAGGTGGGGATCGGTCGCGGAGTACGGACGCCCATCGGGAGCGATCCCCCGCACCCTCGTATGGATGCGGCGCACAACGCTGATGGCAGCTTCGGCGGTTGCCGTTGAGCCATAGGTTGTGGCTCCAACGAACCGGCCGGTTCTGTTGAGTCGACCCCAAGGGTCATCGGAATAGTCCGAGTGTTCTGCGACACCAGCCATCGCGAGCGGATGGAGGGTTTGCAGCAACAATGACCGAAGACCACCGATGAGCATTGCTCCGTCGGCGTGTACCCGCCACATCACGCTCTCTGGTCCGAAGAGACCGAAATCATCGGCGCTCGCCATCTCGGCTGGCGCAAGGGCTTCGTCCCCAATGAGGGCGCCCCGCAGCCATTCGTTTCCCTGCAATCGCAGTTGGGCCATGGCTTCGGACAACATGCTCACAGAGTAGAGATCGGTTGCCGAGGGTGGAGAGTCGAGGGATTCTGTCGATCCTTCACGCTTCTGACTCGTCAAGGGAGGCAAGAAGGGCCCGGCCTCTCGGAGAGAGCTGATAGCCGACCTTGAGGCTCTCGGTGAGTCCTTGCGCTTTGAGTTTCCTCACATCCAATTTGAAGGGCTTGGTCTCTCGACCGAACTGCTCAGCGAGATCCGGAGCACGCACGGCTGGTTGGTCCCGAATCGCAGCGAGCGTCGCGTGGGTCCATGGTCCGAAGTTGGAACGAGCGTCGAGACGGGACATCTTGACGAGGAGGTCGGCGAGGTCGTCGCCGACAGGTATCTGTTCGCGCAACTCGTCTCGAGGGTCAGAACCGACGTTGCGAAACTCGATGCGAAAGAGCGTCGTGCCATCTGTTGGTGGCCCGAGTCGATCGCGGAGTTCGGCCAAGCTTGCGGCGCCACTTCGGTCCACGTCCTTTTCCTCGATAGCGCTGACGTCTGCAAGTTCAGCGATGGAGAGAACCTCCAACATCCCGGATGGGCTGCGGTACTGGTTGCCCACAATGACTTGCCGACGTTTCCAGCGGCGGAAGGTGACGGTGATGGATCCGTCCTTGAGTCCAGGCCAAGCGTCCATGGTGAACTTCACCGGCCCAGTATGGAGAACTCGCTAGCCGTTGAGACCCGTGATCAGAAACTCCACGCGCCGGTTGGTTCGCCGTCCCTCGTCCGTCTCGTTCGAGGCGATCGGTTCGCTCTCACCTCGGC
Source organism: uncultured Acidimicrobiales bacterium (assembly GCA_937930695.1). Taxonomy (GTDB): domain Bacteria; phylum Actinomycetota; class Acidimicrobiia; order Acidimicrobiales; family SZUA-35; genus CALEWY01. The sequence goes on from CALHCB010000169.1 coordinate 5,775, forward strand.
CCTCGACCCCAAGCCGCTCCACGTCAATCCCGCGTCGGACAAACTCGTCTGCTGTCGCTTGGGCTCGCTGTAGGGAGAGCTGAGCGTTGGTCTCTTGCTCGCCGACATCGTCGGTGTGTCCGATCACGGTCAACTCGACCTGTTCCTCTGACATCATCAAGTCGACGCCAAGATCGATAAGGGTTTCGTATTGGGTTCCGATGTCGGCTCGTCCTGTCGAGAAGAGCACCGTCTCGGCAACCGTCAACGGCACGTGGGCATCAACCGAGTAGACCGCACCCGAATCGACGGCGAAATTGTTGACCACCCGATCGTCGCCGAGCGCTCCCTTTGCTGCGCCCTCGATGGAGGATGACACCTCAACGTTCGGAACCGTACCTTCGAGATAAAGCGTGTTGCCCTCGATGACGAACCGTTGGGTTGGTTCCGCTGCGGGGTCGCTGGCGACAAAGGCGAGTTGGGCAGGTTCTGATTCGAGGAACGAGGAAATGATCGGCAATCCGAAGAGAGAGCCGCCGACCGCCATGCACACGCCGGCGACGGCGATGGCACCCTTCTTGGCAAGACCCTCGGTTTCGAACGAGGAGTCGCTCTCGCCCTTGGAGCGATCGATCGCAGGGCTCGGTGATCCCGTGTCTGCAGCCGGTCCGCCGTGGTGATGTTCATCGAGCGTCGGCAGCACCGTGTGGTCGTTCGATACTTGCTCACATACCCATGCAGTGTTCTTCACCGCAGGTCCCCACTCTGCTGGATGAAGTGATCGGCCATCGAGAAGGTCACGTCCAGAGCGAAGACTCCGGAGACGCCGATTGGCGTGACGTCGCTTGCTACTCGACCATTCCCGACATCAGTGAGTGTGGCTCCCTGTCGACCCAATTCGAGAATGAAGTGGCAACCCGCTGGTACGTCCTCCGGCTGATCGACAAGCGAAATGACTCCGTGATTCGGCAGCTGCGGCAGGTCGGTCTGGCGATCATTGATGAACACGTCGAGTGCTCTGCCAGGTGCAGGTTCAGAGTGGGGGAGGGCATCGCACCACGACCAGTCGCCCCGGCTCGTGCGAGCCAGGATCGTAAGGCCGACATAGTCGGGTCCCGACATGACAGTTGCGCACAGGCCGATCCAGGAAGCGATGGATCGCGCCTCATTGTGGTTGCCCACGATGGCGATCGAATGCATCAGTAGGTCCATCTCCAAGGGAACGGATGGGACGATGCTCGCCTCGTCGAGGGCGGCCTGCGTTGCCTTGTTGAGTGCTGACTTGTCGCCGGGGAGTTCGACAGGAAGCGTCCCGATTGCAATGGGCACCCGACCAAAGCCTGGCGTGGTTGGCGTACTGGTGAAGAAGGCCGATGGGCCAATAATGCTCCGGCGGTGAATCTCGTCTGGCGTGAGACCGGTGCGCATGCGCACTGCCATCATCGACTGGGCACGATGGGCCCAGTCGATGACCTGGGGATCGACGCCGCGCTTCTTGCTCGAGGCTGGCATGGGTTCGATCGCGAGGTTGCCGAGTGCCGGGGCACCATCAGCCTCAGCAACGAGATTGTTGCGCGACCGGGACACGCCGACCTGGAAGCGTGCTGAGCCGACGTCGATGACTTGACCGGGGAGCAGTTCGGCGGGCTCAGTGAGATATCGACCATCGAGACGGATGCCGTCAGGCGGCGGGATGAGGCGCAATTCACCAGATGGTGACACCGTCAGGCCGAATCGACCCGCTTCAGGCTGTCCGGCGGCGAGAGCATCTGCACCTGCGCCTGGTCCGAGCCGATAGCTCCCTGTGCCAAGCCGCAGCGTGCCGCCAGCATGAGCGCCAGCGATTTGGCGAAGCTCGAGGGTGTCGACTCTCGGTTCTGACGCGGGGGTGCCCAACCCGGAGGCACCGGCACCAGCGAATTCGTCAGCTAGTGCAGCGTCGAGTCCGTCGCCGAGCCGATCCTGGAGTTGTTGGAGAGCGAAAGCCGAATCCTGTCTCATGCACCCCCAATATCGGGTGGTGTCGAGACGCACTGAAGGGAATGTTGTTCACCCGTTCTTGTCAGCACCCGATGCAAGTAGTGCGCGCAGTTTGTACTTGAGGATCTTGCCGCCGACCGTTTCGGGAAACTCGTCCATGACTTCGATCTGCTTCGGCGTCTCGAACCCCGCGAGTCGTTCCCGGCAGAAGTCGATGACTGCCTCAGCATCGAGCTCCTGGTCTGGCGCAAGAACCACACACGCGGTCACCTTCTCGCCCCACGTATCGTCCGGCATGCCGACCACCGCAGCACGTGCGATCGCTGGATGTTGTTGCAAGACCGCCTCGACCCGGATCGATGAGACATTCTCGCCACCCGACTTCACGATGTCCTTGTATCGATCGACCATGATCCTCATGCCTTGGTCGTCGTAGGTGAAGCTGTCGCCTGAGTGCATCCAGCCTCCCCTGAACGTGTCTCGCGTCGCCTCGGGGTCGCGGTAGTAACCGGAGAACATGCCGGGAGATCGATAGACCGCTTCCCCTGCGACACCTGGTTGATCACGCAAGTCGTTGCCTTGGGCATCCACAACAGTGGCGCCCAGCATCGGCACGGGAAGGCCGACGTAGTTCACCGCGGGAGCGGTCGCCTCGTAGAGCGGGCGGTTTCTGTTCACGAAGAAATTGTGAGGAGAAAGACACTCGGTCTGGCCGATGAGTTCCCAGCAGACGAGGTTGGGCCGTGTGAGTTCCTCGAAGGCCCTCATGGACTTTGGGTCCAGCGGTGCCCAGGCATAGAACATCGTCGTCATCGCCGACAAGTCGTAGGTGTCAGGATGTTCCTGGCACTCTCGAATGAGCCCTTCGATGAATTGCGGCGATCCACCGAAGAGACTGGTGACTCGCTCCTCGGTGCACGTCCGAGCCATGACTTCGGGTGCGGGCTTGCGGCCCATGATGGCGGTACCACCTGCCTGCAACGGGCCGAAAATCATGAACTGGTCGCCGACGTGAAACGTCATTGGCGTGAAGGTCGCGAGGCGTAGATCTTGTTCGTGATCGAGCCCGCGGGTCAGCGAGAGGGTCTGGCTCATCGCCGTCATGTAGGTGTAGATGTGAGAGATCATCACGGCCTTGGGCGCAGCCGTTGTGCCAGAGGTGAACAGAATCTGCCAGATGTCGTCACCATGAATCGTGACGTCGGGTTCGCTGCTGCTCTGGTCCGCAATGAAATCGTCGAAGGAGGCGATCCCGGTATGGCCTGGATCGCCAGGATCGGCTCCACCGATCACCATGATGGGTCGCAGGCCCTTCACCAACAGCTCGCTGCCGAGTGCATCCCATTGCGCGTTGTCAGCGATGACGACTTCCGCGCCCACTCGGGTGAGACACTCCGCGATCACATCCGGCGACATCATGATGTTGACTGGTGCAGCAATCATCCCCGCTTTGGCGATTCCGATCTTGGACAGCCACGCCTCCACGGAGTTCTCGACCAGCATGGCGACTCGGGCTTCGGGCGGTAACCCCAGGGCGAGAAGTCCGTTGGCGACTCGGTTGATGAGGCTGTTGGCCTCGGCGTAGGTCACCCGAGCGTGCTCAGGATTTACTGTCGCGTCCGGTGTGGCCACCAGACACTCCTTGTCGGGCAAACTCCACGTCATACGTTCGATGACGTCGCCGACCGAGACTCGGTTCCAACGTTGGTCGTTGCGGCGATTCCGAAAATTCTCGACGTCGATCTCCACAGCGATTGCCTCTCAGATGTCTGCTCTCAAGGGAGCCCGATCCTAGAAGACGGCCCCTGGAACGGAAAGAACCCGAGCCATGACCAGGCTCGGGTTCAACTTGCTCTGTGGTCGGGTTGGGGAGATTTGAACTCCCGACCTCCTCGTCCCGAACGAGGCGCGCTACCAAGCTGCGCCACAACCCGTGTTGTGTGACCCGAAGACTATCTCAGCTGGGACTGGAAACGCCCTCGAAAACCGACTCTCCGGCGAGAAGCTGACCCGCCAATCGGCGGAGTCGCAATGAGTCGAGTGGCTTGACGAGCCAGCCGTCGGCACCTGCTTCACGAGCCAAGAAGACATCGGCAGATCGGTCGAGCAGAAGGGCGATTGGTCGGCGGGTGAGTCGACCGAAGCCCTCTTCTTGACGCAGCGCCAGACAGGTGGCGACGCCACCCATGTTCCCGATCTGAAGATCGAGAATCACCAGATCTGGTTCGTTGGCGCTGACTGCAGGCAATACGTCTGCCCCTTTTCTGACGCGCCACACTCGGGTGTCAGCATCAGCAAGAGCCGCATCGACCTCGTCGAAGACGGCGTCGGAATCAGTCGCGAGCAGGATCCCAGT
>CALHCB010000170.1 GCA_937930695.1 uncultured Acidimicrobiales bacterium
GGCGGCCGCAGTCAATGTGGATGGAAACAGCCCCGTGTGGACGGAAATCAAAATCAAGCCATCGATCTCGCCTGCTTGAATTCTTGACGCAATATGGCCGTCCAAGCCTCTTGCGACGTTGTTGACTTGTGACAGACATCAGCCAGCGTTCCGGCGAACGCGAACGCCGTCCCATCAGGCGACCACCGGTGATGACTCTGGGCATATTGCTCGAAGAAGGGCAGATAGCTCGATGCTTCGAGCCGTGATGGTTCATGCCCAGGCGTGGAGCCAATCAGCTCGCCACCCTGATCAGTGGCTTGCCAGAACGCCCACTGGAATCGTCCCGACCGGTCAGACTGCACCGGGAGAACTTCCGCACGATTCGGGAACAACGACGTCGACGAGAAATTGCTCGATGTGGTGAGGATGGCGAGTCTCGTGCCATCAGGGCTCCATTCCCACGCTGCGACATCGGCGACAGCAACCTCAGTAGAGATACCGCTCGACACATCAAGCACCATGAGCGGAGGCAATCCGGGCTGTGGATTCGCGGATTCGATGCCCCGATACGCGATTCGAGACCCATCCGAATTGACCACGAATTGGACCGGTGGTGTCAGCCCGACCAGAACCTCGACGACCTGGCTCTCAGCGTCGATCCGAACCAGACCTTCACCCGAGACGGCGACGACGGAGGATTCGTCAAGCCATGCAGGAACGGTGAAGGCCGACGTTGCCTCAACAAGCGTCGACGCCTCATTACTTCCAACTTCAAAGACTGAGAGCGTGCCGTCACGACCACCATTGGAGCCAACATGCGCAGCGAGACGCTCACTGTTTCGGCCCCACGACACAAAGAACGGCTGACCGGTCGACAGCGGCACGACAGCTTCTCCAGGAATTACCGTGCCAGCCTCTACCCCACCGACAGCACCGTTCCGGAGAAAGACCAGGCCTTCACCGTCCGGCTGCCATTGCATGTAATAGACCGGCGAGCCCGGGGCATCACTCTCGATCGGTGCCTCATCCGGAGACCGAGCGAACCCAACTGCTTGCCGGTCGGCTCCGAACACGCTCCATGCAAGAAGATCACCGCTGGGCGACCAGACCGGTTGACTGGCCAGGACTTCGCGCACCGAGCTGCCATCGATGATTGTTCGCTCCGAGCCATCCGGCCCAGACACCACAACATCGGCACCGTCGGTGATCGCCAGTTGTCCTGCGAGCTCGGAGAGCGCCGGATGCGGAGGTGGGAGGGTGAAACCGTTTTCCTCGTCGCCGACGACGCCCTCACCCTCGGCGGCACCGGGCGCCAGCTCTTCTTCTGATTGGGGCACGGTGGAATCTGGAGCAACAGAGGTGGTCGTGTCATCCCCATCGCCACCTGCAAGGTCGCCAAAGGAACAGCTGGAGACGACCAGCATGCTGAACATGAGAAGGCGGAGGGGAAGCGTGGACCGCACGGCTTCGACGGTAGGACAGCGACAGAGGTTTTGTTGGGTCGCGTCGACCAGCCGTAACGTCACCCGCATGGCTGAACAACCAACAGAAGCTCTGAGCTATGCCGCGCATCTCACGTTTCTGGCCGAGTCCCAGGGTGATCAAGCCGCGTTGACGGTGGGCACCGCAGACTCTGCCGAGACCTTGACCTTCGCTGAGTTCGATGTGGCTGCCAACCGAATGGGTCGTCACCTCCAGTCGCTCGGGGCGGGTGTTGGCGACTTCGTCACGATTGCTGAACCGAATTCGGTTGAGTTCGTCGTTGCGTGTGCCGCGTGTTGGAAGATCGGCGCCATACCCCAGCCGGTGTCATCTCGACTGCCAGGCCGCGAGCTCGAAGCCATCATCGAACTCGCAGACGCCGCCGTCGTTGTCGGAATCGAAGAGGAACGAGCTGCTGGCCTTGGTGGCCGAGCCACGGTCGCCCTCGGATTTCGACCTGGCGACGACGTCGACGGATCGCCGCTTCCCGATGCCGTCTCACCCGCCTGGAAGGCACCGACCTCGGGAGGTTCGACCGGACGGCCGAAGTTGATCGTGTCGGGAGACCCGTCTCGACTTGCCGCGAGCCAGGCAACTCTCGGCACCGGGCTCGGCATTCGGCTCGGCGGCACCATGCTCATTCCCGGACCGCTCTACCACAACGGTCCTTTGGTCTGGTCACTGACCAACCTGATTGCGGGCGCACACACCGTTGTCCTCCCCCGCTTCGACGCCGAAGGGACACTGGCTGCCATCCAGAAGTTCAAGGCCACGGCGCTGTACTTGGTGCCCACGATGATGCAGCGCATGTGGAAGCTCGAGGACGACACCAAGTTCGCCTATGACCTCAGCTCACTCGAGCGCGCCGTTCACCTCGCTGAGCCCTGCCCCCCGTGGCTCAAGGAAGTCTGGATGGATTGGATCGGGCCTGAGGTTCTCTGGGAGCTCTACGGCGGGACCGAAGGTCAGTCAGCCACCATGTTGTCGGGAACCGATTGGTTGGCTCATCGGGGCTCTGTGGGCGTGCCCATTTCGGGCGAAATCAAGATCTTCGACGATGACGGCGCTGAGCTTCCTGCTGGCGAGGTCGGTGGCGTGTGGATGCGGCCAGTTGGGCGCGATACGCCCACCTATCGATACATCGGCGCCGAGCCCGAACGTATGGGCGATTGGGAGTGCCTCGGCGACATCGGATGGATGGACGAGGACGGTTTCCTCTACTTGGCTGACCGTCGCACCGACATGATCCTGGTTGGCGGCGCCAACATCTATCCGGCTGAGATCGAAGCGGCCATCGGCGAAAGCCCGCTCGTGCAGTCGAGCGCCGTAATCGGCCTCCCGGATGACGACAAAGGCAACCGAGTGCACGCCATCGTCCAGCCCGCAGAAGGCACCGCCGTCGAGGGTTTGCAGGAACAGCTCATCGATTTCCTGGGTGATCGACTCGTGCGCTACAAGATGCCCCGCACCTTCGAGTTCGTCGAGTTCCCACTGCGCGACGACGCTGGCAAGGTGCGACGCAAGCAGATGCGAGCCGAACGGCTCGAGTCCGACACCACCACGGAGACAACGTGAGCGCGAACGACCCAACGAGGGCAATTGATGTCGAGCCGGTGAGTGCTTGGCTCGTCGAGAACATCGACGGTGCCGCTGGTCCCTTCGAGTTCGACTTCATCACCGGCGGTCACTCGAATCTCACGTTCAAGGTCACGGGATCCGACGGCGCCCACTTCGTGCTTCGCCGCCCGCCTCTTGGAATGGTGCTCGCCTCCGCCCATGACATGGGCCGGGAATACAAGATCATTGCCGGCGTCGGACAGACAAACGTTCCGGTCCCCAAGGCCCTCGGCGTGTGCGATGACGAAGCTGTGAATGGCGCTCCGTTTTACGTCATGTCCTACGTCGATGGGGCGGTCCTTCATTCGGCTGAGGACACCGATGAGCACCTACCAGACACCGAATCTCGCCAAGCGCTCAGTCGGTCAGTGGTTGACGTGCTCGCCGACCTCCACCTCACGAACCCCGATGATGTGGGTCTCGGCGATCTCGGCCGCAAAGAGGCATACCTCGATCGCCAGCTCAAGCGTTGGCGGACTCAATGGGAGAAGTCCAAGACCCGCGAGCTTCCCCAGATGGAAACGGCATACGAGCTGCTTGTCGCGGCCAAACCACCGCAGAACTACACGGGCATCGTGCACGGCGACTATCGCCTCGGCAACATGCTCACCAACACCACAACGGGGTCGGTCGACGCGGTACTCGATTGGGAGCTCTGCACCCTGGGCGACGTTCTCGCAGACGTCGGGTACATCCTCAACAACTGGGTCCCGCCTGGCGAGGACAGCTTCAAGGGTGCAACAGCGTTCGCTACCAGCAGCGGCGGATTCTGGTCCCGGGAAGAAATGGTCGATGCCTATACCGAGCGAACCGGCTTTGAGGTCACCAACGTTGCGTACTACCGGGCCTTTCAGAATTGGCGGCTCGCGGCCATTGTCGAAGGCGTCCTTGGTCGGTATCTCAACGGCGTGATGGGTGACGACTCGGTCGACACCGATCAGTACCGGTTGCAGGTCGAGGCACTTGCTGATGAAGCCCTCAACCTTCTGCGGTCACTCGACTAGCGCACGCATCGTCGGCCACCGCTGTTAACTCAGCTCGAACCGCAGGCGCTTGTTGCCCTTGCCCTTGGACTCTGTTTTGGTGACCGTGAACGTCCCAACTTCGCCAGTGGCGGGCACATGCGTCCCTCCGTCGGCTTGCTTGTCGAGACCAACAATGTCGACAACCCGAATCTCACTGACCGATTCGGGGATCATGTTCACCTTGGTTCGAATGAGGTCTTCGTCTTCCACCGCGGTGTCCCGCGGCAGAAACGAAACCTCGATGGGACGATCCGCCGCTATCTCCGCATTCACAGCGTCCTGCACCCGCTGAGCGAAACCATCAGGAAGAGGATCGAAGGCGAAGTCCATCCTGGCCTTCAGCGGTTCCATGTTCCCTCCAGTCACAGCCACGCCGTAGTCGTTCCAGATGACGCCGCACAGAATGTGCATCGCGGTATGCGTACGCATCAATTGGTGCCGGCGCTCCCAATCGATCTCCCCGGTGACCGTGGCGCCAACGGCTGGAAGGTCGCCATCGAGGGTGTGCCAGATCTCGGCCCCGTCCTTTCGTACGCCGGACACCGCACTCGCTGACTCCGCCCAACGCAACAGGCCAGTGTCGTGCGGCTGGCCGCCACCGGTGGCATAAAAGGCGGTCTCCGCCAATTGCACCCGACCACTGCTGCCATCACCGTCGCCTGCTTGGACCGCCACGACCGTCGACTCGAACGACTGGGTGGTTTGGTCAAGGAGATAGAGCTGAACCGTCATCTGCCCAGTTTGGCAGCCCCGTGGTCATCGTCAAGAAAGGCTCGCCGCAGGTTCTTCGTCTCGGTGCTCCTGAGCGAGATCCGCCGCAGATAGG
>CALHCB010000171.1 GCA_937930695.1 uncultured Acidimicrobiales bacterium
GCGTCCCAATCGGCAATCTCGCGCTTGTCGCCGGTCGGGGGAGCGCTCAGCAACCCCTCCCAGAAAGCTTCGACGCCATGCCCACAAGGGGCGACAACGCCAATGCCAGTGACTGCGACCCGGCGTGTCATCAGAGCTTGCCGACGACCAGGTCGTATGCGCCGCCGACGGTCTCAACGCCGTCGAGCTCTTCTTCTTCAACGCTGACATCGAATTCTTCTTCGAGTGCCATCACGAGCTCGACAAGGTCGAGGGAGTCGGCATCGAGATCTTCGGCGAAGCGAGCTTCCTTGGTGACCTTGTCGCCCTCAACAGAGAGGACCTCCACGGCGCACTTGCGGAATCGCTCAAAGTTCTGTTCATCGCTCACGGGTATTTCCTTTGTTGTATGACACCACCGAGGAGGCGGCGATGCGGGGGAATTGTAATGGTTTCGTGCTGAAAGGATGGTGTTGGTCGGGCAGGGAGGCTGTCGGTCAACCGCCACCCATGCCGAGTCCGCCATCGACGGGAATGGTGGCGCCGGTGATGTAGCTGGCGCCGTCTGAGGCAAGAAAGGACACTGCGGCGGCGACATCTGCGGGAGTGCCGACTCGACCGAGTGGGACCGCCTGGACCATTGCTTCTTTGGTCTCGTCGCCGAGCTCGGCCAACATGTCCGTTTCGATCGGACCGGGTGCCACGAGATTGACGGTGATGTTGCGGGACGCAAACTCTCTCGCGAGTGAGCGTCCGAGCCCGACGAGCCCGGCCTTGGAGGCGGCGTAGTTGGCTTGGCCAGTTTGGCCCAGCGATCCAACGACGGACGACATGAGGATGATGCGACCCCACCGAGCCTTCATCATTGGGCGAATGGCCCGCTTTGCGACGCGGAAGCTGCCAGAGAGGTTGGCGTTGACCACAACGTCGAAATCGTCTTCGGACATCCGGAGCACCAGTTTGTCGTTCGTGATGCCAGCGTTGGCAACCAGGACGGCCACGGGCCCGAGTCGATCCTCGATCGCGGTGAAGGCGGCATCGATCGAGTCGCTATCGGTGACGTCGAGCGGCACCCATTCCAATGACGCGGGAAGCTCAGTTGGTTCAGAACGGGACCCGATCGCGACTCGAAAGCCGTCTGCGGCCAGTTGTTCGGCGCACGCAAGACCAATGCCGCGGCTTCCGCCTGTAACGAGAGCGATTCGTGCGGAGTCGGTCATGACGTAACGGCGGAGCGGTCATCGCCAGACCAACGCACGATCGTGGTTGCCCATGTCATGCCCGCTCCGAATCCGATGAACATGACGGTGTCGCCGTCGGAGATGCGGCCATCGTCGAGCACCTTGTCGAGCGCCAGTGGAATCGAGGCTGCAGAGGTGTTGCCGGTTTCCTCCAACCGCATGCCGGTCTGCTCCATGGTGAACCCAAGTCGCTTCCAAGCAGCTTCGACGATGCGAATGTTGGCCTGGTGAGGGATGACGAAGTCGATGTCCTCAACGGTGAGACCGGCACGATCAAGCGCAGCATTCGCCGATCGTTGGATAGCGATGACTGCCTGTCGGAAGACTTCCTTGCCGTCCATCTTCATCGTGCCGGCATGCTCAGCCCACAGGATCTTGATGTATTTGCCGTCAGCTCCAAGATCCCAGCCGAGAAGCTCGCCCGCTCCGCTCGAGTCCTTTTCGACGACGGCTGCTCCGGCACCGTTGCCGAACAAGATTCCGGTTCCGCGGTCGGTGTAGTCCGTCATGCGGTCGAGCGTTTCGGCACCGACCACAAGAATGCGTTCTTCGCCCTGCAACAGCAGTCCGTTTGCCATGACGAGGCCATAGACCCAGCCGGAGCAAGCGGCCTGAATGTCGATGGCGCCGCAATCGAGGCCCAAGATCTCAGCAACAGCCGGAGCGGTCCCCGGCAGCATGTAATCGGGGCTCGTGGTGGCGAGCAGGAGCTGGTCGATGTCGTCCGGGCCAACGTTGGCCCGCTTCATGGCCAGCGCGGCGGCTTCCGCCGCTAGCCCCGAGGTCGTCCCGCCGACGCGTCGGGACCCGATCCCCGTGCGCTCACGGATCCACTGGTCAGAGGTGTCCATGTTCTTGCCGAGGTCGTCGTTCGTGACGATGGTGTCCGGGAGGACAGCACCGACGCCGGCGAATCGAAATCCGGGGTTTGTCATGTCGTGGGGTTCCCTTGATGGATCGGGTCAGTGGTCACGGCCAGCAGGGCAGGCCGAGATCAGTCGACGCGAAGCCAAGCGATCGGTTGCGAGGTCGTGACTCGCTCGCCTTGCATGGCGAGCAGTCCTTGGAGTTTGCCGCTGAATGGTGAGCGAACATCGTGTTCTCCGACGGTGCCCACGAGATCGCCTCGCGAGATCGTGTCGTTGATCGTGGCGGAACCCGCAGGTTCGAAGACACCGTTGGCCGGGCTCACGACGAGACGTTCGACTGCATAGAGGACTTCGCCTTCGACGACCCCTCCAGTTTCGGTGGCATGCGACAACGACTCCAGCAACTTGTCGACATCACCCGGTTTGGAGACACCGATGTTGGTCGTGCCCTTGAGGGTCCGCTTTGCCATCCCGGTCAAAATCGTTCCGGGGCCGAGTTCCAGGAAGACAGTCGCTCCGGCTTCGTGAAGATTGTGGAGCGTGTGCCGCCACCGGACCGGGCTGGTCAGCTGCGCCCCCATCAAACTTGTCCAGTCCGAAGGCTCGGTGTGCGCAAGCCCATCAACATTTGCGAAGACGGGACGGTTTGGTTCGCGGATCTCGGTGTCGTCGATCGCCTTGCGAAGCCGATCCCGAGCCTGAGACATGAACGGCGTGTGGAATGCACCGCCCACCTTGATGGCCATGACGCGCTTGGCGCCGAGTGATTTCGCTTCGGCGCTGGCGAGTTCGATTGCTTCGGGTGATCCGGCGATGACTACCTGCCCGGGGGCGTTGTAGTTGGCCACCCATACGTCGCCGTCGGTCCGGCTGCACGCGATTTCGACCTGATCGTCGTCGAGGCCGAGCACTGCGGCCATCGTCCCCTTCTGCGCATCGGCCGCGCCTTGCATCGCATTGCCCCGCTCAGCCACAAGCGCGACACCGTCTTCAAAGCTGATTGCTCCAGCCGCGGTGAGCGCCGAATACTCGCCGAGGCTGTGGCCGGCGTGGAAGGCTGGCTCGATGCCTGTTCGCTCTACTGCGTCCAGCACAACCATGCTGTGGACGAACGTCGCGAGCTGGGAGTTGCGAGTTTCGGTGAGGGACTCAGCATCCGCCTCGAGCAGCAGTGCTTCGACATCGCGACCAGACACGTCGCTTGCTTCTGTCACCAACTCCCAAGAGGGATGGTCTCTCCAGGCTTCACCCATGCCGGGGGCCTGCGAACCTTGACCGGGAAACGTAAAAGCAATCATGACGGCACTCATCGACGTATCAGACCACGAATCTGCCCATGACGTTTCACCATCTTCGACATTTCTCCGAAGAAAACTGATCTTGCTGTTGTTCGACGCACGAGATGGTCTGGGTGACGATGGCTCTGCAATGAGTGAAACGTTGACTTGTTGAGAGAAGTCCGAAGTTGCGGGACGTGTTCGGGGTAACCTACCCCGCTCCGATACATCCAGCCCGGGTGGCGGAATGGCAGACGCGGCGGACTCAAAATCCGCTGTCCGAAAGGGCGTGTGGGTTCGAATCCCACCCCGGGCACCAGATCGAACCAGGAGTCGACGCATCTCAATGTCCCGTGCATCCATTGAGCGACGACTCGGAGATCTCTCTCACGAACTCTCAGCGGCCCGCGAGGAATTGCGCGTGCTCGAGGAACAATGTCGCCATTTCGCTGCTGTTGCGGACGATGCTCGTCTGCGAGCGATGGTCTCCGAAACCCCGCTGGCGACGCGTGAGCATGATGAAGCGGCCAAGACCGTCGTAGGGCTGCGCCGAGATCAGAAGGTGTGGGTCGAGCGAGTTTCGTCGCTCGAATCCAAGCAAGATGAGCTGCTCGACCAATTGCTGGAGGCAACATGACCGAACCTGTACGGCTCGTCATCGCCGAGGACGAAGCCTTGATTCGTCTCGATCTGAAAGAGACGTTGGAAGATGAGGGGTACGTCGTTGTCGGCGAGGCCTCTGACGGGGCAGAAGCCATCTCGCTTGTGCGCGAACTGCGACCAGACCTTGCCATTCTCGACATCAAGATGCCGGGAACTGATGGACTGGTCGCAGCCCGAGAGATCATTGCGGACCAGCTCGCAGCAGTAGTGATCCTGACGGCGTTCTCTCAGCGCGACCTCATCGAGCAAGCGCGAGACGTTGGTGCCTTGGCGTACGTCGTAAAGCCATTCCATCGCAACGAGCTCGTTCCTGCCATCGAACTCGCCCTCGCCCGTTTTCGGGAAGTGGTCGCTCTTTCGGCCCAAGCAGAGTCACTTGCCGAGAAGCTCGAGAGTCGCAAGACAATTGATCGAGCCAAGGGTGTGTTGATGGACGACCACAACCAATCTGAGAAAGAGGCGTTCCGCTTCCTTCAGACCCAGGCCATGAGTGCCCGGTCGAGCATGAA
>CALHCB010000172.1 GCA_937930695.1 uncultured Acidimicrobiales bacterium
AATGACATGGGCTGGGAGCGGCTCGAAGAGGTGCAACCGGCGCTGTTGACTGCACCGATGCGCGTCGCTCTCCCGGTTGCCGCAGTGGGAGCAATCCTCGCGTTCGCGACCAGGGACCGAGTCGGGATGCTGTTCACGGCGCTCGCCGTGAGCTTTGGGTCTGCGGTGGTGAACCTGCCGCACGGCAAGCTTTGGAACGCCCGACTGCTTCCGTTCTACTACCTCTCGGTCTACCTCCTCGCCGCCCTCGCCATCGCCCTCGTCGCTCGATTCGCGGCCGCTGCGGTTTCTGAACGCCTGGATCGGCCAAGCCGCCCGGTCATGGCCGGTGCTTCGATCCTCGGTCTCATCGCCACCCTCACTGCCATCGGGCTTCCTCTTCGAATCTTGCCGCTGGCCGACACCGATGATGGCGAATACTCGTGGTTCGGCATCGAATCGAACGCCGGAAGCTTCATCCCAAGCTGGGTGTCGTGGAACTACTCCGGCTACGAAGAAAAGCGTTCCTTCCGCGAGTATCGCGACGTCGTGGCGACAATGGACGGCATCGGTGAATCCGAAGGCTGCGGTCGAGCAATGTGGGAATACGACCGCGAGCTTGACCGCTACGGCACGCCGATGGCGCTCATGCTGTTGCCGCACTGGACTGACGGGTGCATCGGTTCCATGGAGGGCCTCTACTTCGAGTCGTCGTCCTCGACGCCATTCCACTTCTTGAACCAGAGCACGTTGTCGATCGCTCCTTCACGGGCGCAGCGAAGCTTGCCGTATCAGTCCTTCGATATTGATCGTGGCGTTGCCCAGCTGCAAACGGTCGGGGTTCGCTACTACATGGCCCAAAGCGATGAAGCAATCGAGGCTGCGCTCAGGCATCCCGACCTCACTCAGGTCGGCGTATCGGAGCCCTTTACGATCTTTGTCGTTGCGGGGACCGACCTCGTCGAGGGACTCGATGTAGAGCCAGTGGTCGTTGCCGGGCAAACGGTCGAAGAAGCCGGCGAACTCGCGAGCCGCTTCGATGTTGGCTGGCTTGGGCAGGCCGTCGACTTCTACAACAACCCCGATGGGTTCATGGCGCTGCCGGCTGCTTCCGGACCGGAGAGCTGGCAGCGAGTCACCACGCAACTCGCGAGTGATGGCGTTGCGGTTGAACCGGCGACGGTCACAGACATTCAGATCGAGAACGATCGCGTTTCGTTTTCGGTTGATGAGATCGGCAAGCCGATTCTCGTGAAGGTCTCCTATTTTCCGAACTGGAACGTCTCTGGCGCCGAAGGGCCATTTCGAGCGGGGCCGAACATGATGGTTGTGGTGCCGACCGAATCCGATGTGCGTCTGAGCTACGGCTACACGGGTCCGGAATACCTTGGCTATGGCTTGACCATTGCGGCGGCGCTGACACTTGTCCTGCTGGCGTTGGCAGATCACCGACGCCGAACCAACCTTGGCGCAGGGTTCGATCTTGCGGAGGGCGGACAGCTGAGTGATGTTGCTGTCGGTGATGTTGCTGTCGGTGATGTTGCTGAGGAGCCCGGTCCGGATGCTCCACAGTGAGAAGTCGGCTTCGCCTCTTCGCACTGGTCGGCATACTGGCGACGGCCGTCGACCTCGGGCTCTTTCTGGCGCTCACGGGCAGCGCCCGTGGCGACTCGTCGGTTGAGTCCCTCACCGGAGCGACGCTCGCCCTCCTTGATCTCATTGCTCTCTTTGCGGCAGCCCTTGTCTCCTACGCGCTGAATCGAACCATCACCTTCCGGGGCAAACCAAACGCTCGGTGGGTCCGTAGCCCGGCTTCGTTCGCAGCAACGGCCACGATCGGTGGTGCCATCGACGTGTGTTGCACGGTCGTACTGATCGCGCTCGGAATGGATGCGTTCGGAGGCAGCGGACTCGCGGCCAAGCTCGTCGGTGTTGGTCTCGCCATGTTCATGCGGTGGATCGCCTATCGGTGGGTGCTCTTCAACGAGGTCCGGCGAGATCTCGGCCTTCGCCGAGCTCGAGGACCCGCCCCCGGCGTCTATCGGTTGAGCGTCGTCGTCCCCGCCTACAAAGCCGAGGGCGAGATCGGAGCGACGGTTCTGGCCCTCCACGAGTATCTCGACCCGATTGTGGGGGACGGGCAGTTGGAGGTGCTCGTCGTTGATGACGGCAGCGGTGACGGGACCGGCCAAGAAGCTACGGATGCTGGAGCCACGCTCGTCACGCATCAGCGCAATCGCGGGAAAGGTGCCGCAGTCCGAACCGGCGTCCTCGCCGCGACCGGACAGACCATCGTGTTCACTGACGCTGACTTGTCCTACGAGCCTGCACACGTCGCCACGATTCTCCACGAAGTCGAGGATGGCTGGGATGTCGTCGTTGGCAGCCGACGCCACGAGGAGACAACAACTCTCGTCAGGGCTCGGGCCATCCGGGAGCTCGGTGGGCGGATGATCAATTGGTTGACCCACCTGGTGCTGCTCGGTCATTTCCGCGACACCCAGTGCGGAATCAAGGGGTTCCGTTCCGACATCGGCAAGGTCATTTTCGAGCGAACCACGATCCAAGGATTCGCCTTCGATGTCGAGGTGTATCTGATCGCTGAACAGGACCACCTCTCCCTGAAAGAGATCCCTGTCTCGGTCGAAAATCGCCAGACCTCTTCGGTCCGAATCGTGGCCGACACCGCCAAGCTCTTCCGTGACCTGGTGCGGATCCGTCGTATGGCCGGCTGGGGCCGGTATCGACCGAGTGCTGCTCAGCGAGCGATCATCGACGGCCCGGATGATTTGGGGGTTGGTCTCGATGACGCTCAGGTCTTGTCGAGCTCTGCCGACAAGCATCATCATGAGCCTTCAGACAACGACGCCGGATCCGTCGCAAGCAAACGGGACTGACAAGAACGCAACTATGACGAGTGGCCCGAGCGCTGGGTCGCCGACCACTACGATCGGATCTGTGAAAGATCTCGATTCGATCGTCAAGGCATACGACATCCGGGGCACCTACCCCGAACAAATCGATGCCACCACCTGCCAAGCGCTCGGCGTCGGATACGGAGCCTTCATTCGCTCGGCCGAGCCGGGAACGACCCGGGTGGCCATTGCCCGCGACATGCGTCCCTCGGGGCCAGAGCTCGTGGCTGCTTTCGCAGCCGGCGTCCAGAGTCAGGGACTCGACGTCGTCGACATCGGGATGGGCTCGACCGACATGATCTATTTCGCATCGGGCTCACTCGACGTGCCGGGTGCGATGTTCACCGCGTCCCACAACCCGGCGGAGTACAACGGCATCAAGCTGTGCAAGAGCGGTGCGGCCCCGATCGGTGAAGATTCCGGTCTCGCCGACATCAAACGAGTGGCGCTTGAATGGGCTGCAGGATCGATCGAGGACGCCGCAACAACCGGAACGCTTTCAGTCATCCCAGAAACCGGCCCCGACAGCATGCTGGAGAAGTTCGCGACGCACGTTCGTGCGTTCGTCGATGTCTCCGCGCTTCGTCCGCTTAAGGTCGTGGCGGACACTGCGAATGGCATGGGCGGACTCGTTGTCCCCAAGGTCTTCGAAGGGCTGCCCTTCGAGCTCGAGGTCATGTACCCCGAGCTCGACGGCACGTTTCCGAACCACGAAGCCAACCCGATCCAGCCAGAGAACCTTGTCGATCTCCAGGCTCGCGTGCTTGAGGTCGGTGCCGACATCGGCCTGGCGTTCGACGGCGATGCCGATCGAGTGTTCTTGGTCGACGAGCGAGCCGAGCCGGTCTCCGGATCTCTCACCACGGCACTTCTTGCTCGGTCAACGCTCGAAAAAGACCCCGGCGCGACCGTCATCTACAACCTGATTTGCTCCAAGGTGGTTCCCGAGATCGTGGCGGAGAGCGGCGGCCAGAGCATTCGCTCTCGAGTGGGTCACTCGTTCATCAAGCAAACCATGGCCGAGACTGGTGCTGCGTTCGGTGGTGAGCACTCCGCTCACTATTACTTCCGCGACAACTGGCGTGCTGATTCGGGCATCATCGCCTCGATCATGGTGCTCGCCGAGCTGTCCGCCGCTGGCGGAACATTGTCTGAGTTGCTGGCGCCGCTCGATCGCTACGCCGCCTCTGGCGAGATCAACACCAGGGTCGATGATGCAGCTGCGGTGATCGAAGCAGTGGCGTCGCACTACGCCGATCGCGATATAGATCGGCTCGATGGTCTCACCGTGGATTCTGGTGATTGGTGGTTCAACCTTCGGGCCTCGAACACCGAGCCCCTTCTTCGGCTGAACCTCGAAGCCTCCGATGACGCCACCGTGGCCGATCGGGTGGCCGAAGTCCAGGCCATCATGACCGGGGGCTGACCGGCGATGGAACGCCTCGACGGCCAAGTGCAACGGTACGCATGGGGCGACACCACGACGATTCCACACCTCCTTGGTCGAAACCCGACCGGAGAACCTGCTGCAGAGCTTTGGATGGGGGCCCACGATCGGGCTCCCAGCCGGCTCTCCAGTGGTGACACGCTCGATCAGGTCATCGCTGCTGACCCGATCAACACTCTGGGCGACGCAGTCGCAACGAGCTTTGGCCAGCTCCCTTACCTGTTCAAAGTTTTGGCGATCGCATCCCCGCTCTCGATTCAGGTGCACCCTTCGCTGACCCAAGCGACTGCTGGCTTCGCTCGAGAGAACGAACGCGGCGTGGATCTCGGTGCACCCGATCGCACCTACCGGGACGCCAATCACAAGCCTGAGCTGATTGTTGCACTCACGCCGTTCGAGGCACTCTGCGGATTCCGCGAAATCGACTCAACACGAGATCTGATTGACGAACTCGGTCTTGCAAGATCCGACGTCGACGAGTTGGTGGAGCTGTCCTCTCGGCTCCGTCAGGATGGTTCGGCTAATCATGTGCTCTCCGAGACCGTTGGGTGGATGTTGCGGTTGGGCGAGGACGCCGCTTGTCGGCTCGTCCGCGGTTTGTCGCATCATTTCGACACCGTGCAGACCTCACCTGAGTTCGCATCGACGGTGGGAGCGATTGCGGCTATCGCGGGAACGTCGCCGAGCGATCCTGGTGTTGGTGTTGCTCTGTTGCTCAACTACCTCCGGCTCGAACCCGGAGAGGGCATCTTCTTGGCTGCCGGGAACATGCATGCCTACTTGCACGGCGTTGGCGTCGAACTGATGGCCAACTCGGACAATGTTGTTCGCGGCGGGTTGACACCCAAAAACATTGATATCGATGAGCTCATGAGTGTGTGTTCGTTCGAGCCTGAAGTAGCGCCAATTCAGACAGCGGATTCGTTGCTGCATCGTTTTGCGAGCCCCGTGTCAGAGTTTTCGCTCACCCGAGTCGAGTTGGACGGGCACGATGTGGTCGTTTCGGAGACCGGTCCTCGCATCGTGTTGATGACCGACGGGCTCGCGTCGTTTGACACCGCCGTCGATTCCTTGACCGTCGAACGCGGCGCCATCGTCTTCGTACCAGACGCTGAGGGCCCGCTCACGATGAACGGTCACGGTATGGCGTGGGTGGCGGCCCCCGGAAGTCTCGGGTGACCGACGGCAGAGTCCGTCTTTTTCTTGGCGCGGCCATCGGGGTCATCGCAGCCTTTGCGGTCTATGGCACCGACTTTCTGTCCGGCGACCCTCGGATCTGGGGTTCGCTCGGTGGCGATGCTGGAATCGGACTTGCCGGATTCCGAACCTTTCTCGATGAACCGTGGACCTACCCGCTGCTTCATGTTGATCGGTTGAACGCGCCCGACGGCATCGTCATTGTCTTCACCGACAGCCTCTCGTTGTGGGCCTTGATCGCGAAGGCCTTTCGTTGGGTCGGGTTGAGTGCGAATCAGTGGTTCGCGCTGTGGTACCTCACGATCTTTGCCCTGCAAGGCTTGGCTGCCGTCGCTGCGACTCGAGCATTCGGCGTTCGATCCTGGATCATCGAATCCGCTGTTGCCGTCATTGCGGTCTCTGCTCCCATCATGATGCTACGAACCTGGCACCCGGGACTTGCGGCGCAGTTCACCTTGCTCTTGGCTTGGGCCGTTGTCGGTCACTTGCACGTCGGTCGCCGAGAGCATCGAGCGGCGAAGCAAAACCGCGTTCTTTGGTGGGCGACCGCACTCGCCGTCATCACCCTCCTCATCCACCCCTACCTCTTGGTCGGTGTGCTCGCAGTGGTCGGCAGCGCAGCCCTCGGACTGGTGTTTCGAGATGAGTTGGCTCCACGCCGATTTGCTTTGTGGGTGGTCGGGTCTGTCGTGCCGGTCGTTGTCGTCGGCGTGGTCACCGGGCTCATCGGGTCGAGCGTCGATCCGGCAGCTGGATTCGGTCTCTACGGGACGTACGTCTTGGGTCCAGCCTTGCCGCAATGGTCTCGTCTCTGGCCAGGCAATGAATGGATTCTCGAAGCGAACGGCTCGTTCGAGGGATTCAACTGGCTCGGCATGGGGTGGCTCTTCCTCGTCGTCGCCGCAGTTGTCAGCCAACCCGGTCGTGTCTGGGCGCACGTGAAGGAGCACCAGGTCGTCTCGGCCGCCATGGTGCTGCTGTCGCTCTATGCCGTCGGACCGGTCGTCCGGCTCTGGAGCGACGATCCTCATGATGTCCGGACCCCACTTGCCTGGATCGTGCAGGACCGCAGCACGCACCGATGGATCTATGGACTTGGAGGCTTGGTTGTCGCAACATTGATCGGCTGGCTGCTGACTCAGCGACGCGGGGGAGTCCGGGCCCACGGCGGGTTCGCAGTGATGGCCGGCGTGCTTGCCGGATGGTCAGTCGCCATGCTTCTCGCCCCCGGGGTCATCGACAGAATCACCGGACAATTGCGTGTGTCCGGTCGCCTCATGTGGCCGGTGAGTTACGGAGCGCTTGTGATCGGCGCCGCATTGCTCAGTCGCTTGCCCGCCCGGAGGCTGGTAGCGCCGCTGGTCGTCGTTGCGGCCTTGCTGCAGGTCATCGATGTGCAGCAATTTCGCGATCAGGCCCACGATGTCTTCGTGCCAGCCGATGATCGTGTGACGGCGCTCAATGCGCTGACCGAAGTCGTCGATCTCCACGAGAACGTTCATCTCGAACCTGACTTCTACTGCGCAGCTGAGTTCGCAGGCACGCCCGGTCTGCTCCGTTTCCAGGACATCGTCGTCGCGTCGTCTCGCGCAGGGACGGCGGTCGACAACGTCTATGCCGCGCGTCAGGATCGGGAGCCTTGTGACAAGCCGCCTGTGCTGCTCGCGGGGTCAGACGTGGTCAACGCGATCATCATTCCTGAGGGAGGCGGTTCCTCGATTATCGCTCCACAAGGCCAGGAGTGCCGGACGCTCGATCTTGTGCTGCTTTGCACGGAGAATTGGGATCTTGTTCCTCCCTCGGCGGCCGGGTCGTTCGGGCCCCGATAACCTCTCAGACATGACTCTCGATTCGCAGCTACTGGCGATCCTGGCTTGCCCCGACGACAAGGGGCCGTTGTTGTACTTCGCTGACGAAGCGTCGCTCTACAACCCGCGTACCCAGCGCCGATATCGCATCGATGACGACATTCCCGTGATGTTGATCGACGAATCAGAAGTTGTCGACGACGCCGAACATGCGCGCCTCGGCGCCAAGGCAGAGGCTGACAACATCAGCCCGACGTTCGAGTCATGACCGGCCTTACTGCCGGGCCCGATTCACTCGGGATGCGAGAAGCATTTCTCGAGCTTCCGGATCAGATCCGTGCTTCGTTGGGTGCCATCGGCGATGAGATCGGCGGCCTCCCTGACTCCAACAAGATTCACCAAGTCCTCTTGCTCGGCATGGGCGACTCCGGCTTTGGCGGCGACGTCGCGGCGGCCAGCGCACGCCCCTTCGCTCCCATTCCAATTGTCGTTTACAACGGCTATCTCCCTCCATCTTGGGTCAACAGCTCCACCCTTGTGATCGCACTCTCTGAGTCCGGATCGACGGAAGAAACGCTCGAATCGCTCGAAGCCGCAGTCGAGGCGGGCGCCTCACTGGTTGCGGTGACCAATGGCGGAGAGCTCGAGAAGTTGGCCAGACGTGCGTCTGCCCCGGTGCTTCCAGTGGTCAACGCTGGACCAATGCCGCGTGCCTCGCTTGGTTCCTTGACCGTCCCAGCGATGCTGGCGTTGGAGCAGATCGGGGTGTTCCCGGGTGCGCGAGCGTGGCTCAACGAAGCAGTCGGCCATCTCGAACAACGACGTGCACAGTTGGCGAGCGATGCGGACCCGATTGTGGCACTCGCAGAGAAAATCGGTGACACAATCCCGATCATTTATGGCGGTGGAGCGATCGGCACAACTGCGGCGAAACGTTGGAAGTTCGCCATGAACCACAACGTCAAGCGGCCAGCCTTCTGGGCGTCGATGCCCGATCTGTGCCACAACGAACTCGTGGGCTGGACTGGAGAATCTGGCCCGGCGGCTCCTGGATTCACTCAGATTCAACTCCGTCACTCATCCGAGCATCCTCAGACTGCAGGACGTTTCGAGTTTGTCGGGGCCAAGTCGGCGGACGCGATGAACGCGACGGTCACGGTTGAGGCGATGGGCGATGGACTCGTCGCGGAACTGTTCGACCTCGTCATGCTGGGAGATCTGACCTCGATCGAGCTGGCGGCTCGGGCAGGCGTGGATCCCGGCCCTCTCCCCGTCGTGGACGAACTCAAAGCTCAGAGCTGACAGACGTTCGGGCCAGTTCGACTGGCGCTGACGTGGCGACATCGTGTGGGATGTCCCCATGAGCTCTCTTGAAGGTCGGACGATCGTCATTTCCGGTGCCGGCGGCGGGATTGGATCGGCTGCAGTCGATGCATGCCTGGCTGCAGGGGCGAATGTGGTTGGTCTCGATTTGCCTGGCGAGGGCCTCGACCGAGTCGCCACGCTCAGCGAGAAGGCCATCGCCGTTCAGGCCGATGTCACCGGCGCAGATGCGTGGGAAGAAGCGGTCGCGTGTGGGGTGGCCCAATTCGGCACAATCGATGGCCTGTTCAACAACGCCGGGATCGAGGGTTCGGTCATGCCTCTGACCGAATACCCGGAAGAAATGTTCTCCCGTGTTCTGGATATCAACGTCAAGGGAACCTGGCTCGGCATGAAGATCGTCGCCCCTGCCATTGCTGAGGCGGGCGGAGGATCGATCGTCAATGTTTCATCGGTCGCCGGACTCGGAGGGGCAGCCAATCTCATTGCCTACAGCGCCTCGAAGCATGCAGTGATCGGGATGACGAAAACCGCAGCGTTGGAGCTGGCCGATCGGAATATTCGGTGCAACGCCATCTGCCCATCACCCATCCAAACTCGCATGATGAGGTCCCTTGAGGACTCCATGAAGAGTGACGATGTGGACGCAGAAGCGTTGCAAGCGGTCATTGCCGCCAACATTCCAATGGGTCGCTACGGCGAGCCATCCGAGGTCGCCGATCTCCTTCGCTTTCTTCTGAGCGATGACGCGAAGTTCATGAGCGGCGCCGTCATCCCGATCGATGGAGCCATGAAGGCTCGTTGACGCTCTGTCTTCTCCCGCTCTGTCTTAGCAATCTGCTCTTCCTTCAAGCTGAAAGATCTCACTATGGCCTCACGCACGTTCACGATCTCCTCACCTCTTCGCCGAGCTGAGGCCTTCGCCATGCTTGCTGACCTCACCAGGGTCAACGAGTGGGATCGCGGCGTCACCGATGCTGACCAGCTGACGGGAGAGGGGATCGGCCTGGCGGCAACCTATGGGGTCACGGTCACGGGCTTCGACGGCAAGCCAACACGCGTTGTCTATGAGATCACCGAATACGAAGCGCCAGAACGATTCGTGATGGTTGGTGAGCACGCCACGTTCCGAGCCCACGATGTGCTCACGCTGGCCGACACCGGTGATGGATGTGAGCTGACCTACGAAGGCTCCCTCGAGTTGCGCGGCGATGATCGCCCGTTCGGTGATGACCAGCTAGACAAGATCTTCGGCCACGTCGCAGGGGTCGCCGAATCGGGCTTGCGAGCCTTCCTCAACCCCTAGCTCGCCGTCGCTCCCGGCCCGATTCCAGATCGGTGGAGCGAGACCGCCGTTTATGACCGCCTGACTCCACCAATCCCGGTTCGGTTTTGGATTGGTGGAGTGAGAGCGCCGTTTGCGGCCGCCTGACTCCACCAATCTGTGATGGGTTCGGCATGATTGAGTCATGGCCCGTTATGTCACGACTGTTCCAACTCCGCTCGATGCTGACGAGGCATTTGCACGAGTGGCGCATCTGTCAAACTTCGAGAAGTGGGACCCCGGCGTCACCAACTCGGTACAGGTCAAGGGTTCGGGCCCGGGCGTTGGTGCGATCTACGACGTCAGCGTCAAGACCTTCACCGGCGGATCCATGGTGCTGAGCTACCACGTCACCGAGTTCATCGAAGGCGAGCGAATCGTCGCCGTTGCTGATTCTTCCGCCTTGCGGTCCTACGACATCATCACAGTCGCTTCGTCTCCCACCGGCGGATCCGAGTTGACCTACGACGCCGAACTGACACTCAAGGGAGTCTTTCGGCCAGGCAACCTTCTGCTCGGCCTGGTGTTCGACAAGATCGGTGATGCAGCCGACAAAGGACTCCGGGAGTATCTGGGCTGACGTCGCCGGGCTCGGCTCTGACGTCGATGTGCTGCGCTACGCTGTCTGACGGGTTTGCGGGCTGTCATGACCTGGGCCAGTTGGCCTCAGCCCTCCCACACACCGTTACGAGCTCTACGAGCAATGGGAGACCACCATGACTGCTACGAATTCACGCCCGCGCACCGTCGCCGAGGGCGACTACAAGGTTGCCGATCTCGACCTGGCCGGTGCCGGCCGCAAACAGATCGAACTGGCCGAGCACGAGATGCCCGGCCTCATGTCACTTCGAGCCGAGTACTTCGACGAGCAGCCGCTCGCGGGGGCACGCATCATGGGCTCGTTGCACATGACCGTGCAGACCGCCGTGCTGATCGAGACGCTTACCGTGCTCGGCGCCGAGGTCCGGTGGGTGAGCTGCAACATCTTTTCAACCGATGACTCGGCGGCCGCTGCTGTGGTCGTCGGGCCAGAAGGAACCGTTGACCATCCGACCGGTGTCCCCGTCTACGCCTGGAAGGGCGAGACGCTGGAAGAGTACTGGTGGTGCACCGAGCAAGCTCTTCGTTGGCCCGGCCACGAGGGCTGCAATCTGATCCTCGACGATGGTGGCGACGCCACCATGTTGGTGCACAAGGGAGCGGAGTTCGAGGCAGCAGGCGCTGTTCCTGACGCCACCGAAGACGACCCGGAGGAATGGGGAGTCATCATCGATCTGCTCAAGAAGCTGCAGGCCGACGACAACACGCTGTTCACCCGCATGGCACCCGGCATTCGTGGCGTATCCGAAGAAACCACCACCGGCGTGCACCGTCTGTATGAGATGCGTGACGCGGGAACGCTTCGTTTTCCCGCGATCAACGTGAACGATTCGGTGACCAAGTCGAAGTTCGACAACAAGTACGGCACTCGACACAGCCTTCTCGATGGCATCAACCGTGGTACCGACGTCATGATCGGTGGCAAGGTCGCCCTCGTGCTGGGGTATGGAGACGTCGGGAAGGGGTGTGCCGAAGCGCTCCGCGGCCAGGGCGCACGCGTTGTGATCACCGAGATTGACCCCATCTGTGCGCTTCAGGCTGCGATGGATGGCTATGAAGTGAACACCGTCGAGCAGATGCTCGGTGTCGCAGACATCTTCATCACCTCGACGGGCAACAAGGACATCATTTCCGCTGAGATGATGAGCCGGATGAAGCAGGGTGCGATCGTTGGCAACATCGGACACTTCGACAACGAGATCGACATGGCCGGGCTGTATCGCCAGTCAGACATCCAGCGCATCAACATCAAGCCGCAGGTCGATGAGTTCCGATTCCCCGATGGCAAGTCGATCATCGTGCTCTCTGAGGGACGGCTGCTCAACCTTGGCAATGCGACGGGCCACCCGAGTTTCGTGATGAGCGCCAGCTTCACCAATCAGGTGCTGGCCCAGATCGAGCTTCACAAGAATGCAGATAGCTACGACACCCTGTCGGTGACCACCCTGCCAAAGAAGCTCGACGAGAAGGTCGCTCGCCTGCACCTCGACGCGTTGGGTGTGAAACTCACCAAGCTGTCCCAAGAGCAGGCGGACTACATCGGCGTGCCCGTCGATGGCCCATACAAGCCAGATCACTACCGGTATTGAGCCAACGGTGCTGCCAACCAACTGAGGGCGGCACGCTGACCCTTCGGGGCACACAGATTTGTGAGCCGCCGCCCCGCGCTGGGGCGGCGTGTCACAGGTCGTTCGTAGTCTCGTGGCATGTTCTTGGAGCGGCGATGCCCTGGTTGCGGAGTGCCAGCGCGACACATCTGTCAGCGCTGTTGGCACGAGATGGCAACGCCGATCGATATCCATCTGGAGGGCCTTGACGGAGTTGGTGCCGTCGTCCGCTACGACGAGCGCGTCGCCCGAATCGTCGTTGCGGCAAAGAACCGAGGTCGCAAAGATCTGCTGGCATCGTTCGGTGCAGCGATGGCCCGCAAATCCATCGAGGATGCAGCCATGCAGGATGCCGTGCTGGCGTCGGCCCGAGCGATGGTGACGTGGGTTCCTGCGAGTCCTGACCAGCGACGATCGCGAGGGTTTGACCAGGGGCGGCTTTTGGCCCGCTCGGTAGCCCGCCACCTGAGCCTGCCGCACGGTCGGCTGCTGACCCGTCAGGGACATGCCCAGCGTGGGAACGATCGAGCGAGTCGCCTGACCGGCCCCGACGTGGCAGCAAATCGCCGCAGCCCCGAGGTCGTTCTTCTCGTCGATGACGTGATCACCACCGGTGCATCGCTGAGGCGAGCGGCCGTGGCGTTGCGGTCCGCAGGGGCGTGTCACATTCGAGCGATCACTTTTGCTGCGGTGTGCCGGTCTGCAGAGACCGGTCGCGTCACCTAACATCTGCTTCAACAACAAACCCAACCGAAAGCAGGTTCCTCCATGGAGGTAACGGTCAGTGGTCGCCATACGACGGTGTCGGAAACACTCCGACAACAAGCAGTGGACAAGATCGGGCGACTTGATCGATATCTGAGCGGGATGGACTGGGCTGAGGTTCATTTCTGGGAAGAGAATCCGCGCAGCGGCAAGATCGAGTTCTGCGAAGTGACCATGGAAGGACATGGCCACCACATCCGGACCAAGGTTTCTGCACCCGATGGATTCACCGCAATTGACCTCGCTGTCGACAAGCTTGAACGACAACTCCGCAAGCTCAAGACTCGGATCAAGAACCGCACACACAAGCGTGAGCGAGTTCAGATCGAGCCTGACCTGGTGCCTGAATCGTTGCTCCCGGATGAGCATCCCGAGCCGGTCTACAACATCGTCAAGACGAAACGGTTCGACATCACATCGATGGACGCAGAGTCGGCCGCCCTCCAAATGGACCTGTTGAATCACGATTTCTACGTGTTCGTGAACTCCGAGACGGAGAAGGCAGCTGTTGTCTACCGGCGTGACGACGGTGACGTCGGCCTGATCGACATGGATCAGTAGCGGTTCAGCCCCATCTACTATCGAGCCGCCCGCCATCAACTCCCGGAGATCAGATCGCCCAGATCGGTCACCGGGAGAGGTCGCTCACACAGATCACTCAGACAGATCACTCAGACAGATCACTCAATGCGTCGATGAAACGCGCCGAAGGAAGTCCTATGCGGACTCTCGTCGACGATGCGGGCATTGGTGCCCCAGGCACTCGGGAAGCCCCGATCGCCGTTGCCCTCTGTGAGGGTCACTCCGTGCTGCGCCGGCGCCTCCTGATGAGCCTCGAGCACGATGGTGACATCGCTGTCATCGCCGAAGCGGAGTTGCCGGGCGGGCTTGGTTCCATCATCGGGACCGTTTCGCCACAGGTCATGACCGTGGACATGTGCGCGCCCTACGACGACACTCCTGCTCCCATCAGGTCTCGACGAGCGACCGAAGGGATCGAGCGTCTTGTGAGCGCCATGAGTCATGTTCCGGTTGTCGCATTGTCGGGCCCGACAGACGACCCGGCGCTTGCGCTGCTCGCCGGGGCTCGCGGTGCGCTACCCAAAACTGATGCCGTACGCCGGGGTCGCGATGTCGTGCGGTCGGTTGCGGCCGGACGATTGGTCGTGGATCGCCGAGCAGCCCGATCGTTGTCGGCGATGATTGAGCGAGATCACGATCGCTGCGGACTCAACCAACATCACGTTGAGGTTCTGCATCAGGTCTCCTCCGGTCGCAGCCTCCTGGAACTGGCTCGATTCTTCCGATCCGACGTCCCGGTACTCGAGTCCAAGCTCGAGGAGATCGTGGCGGCAGTTCGTCACTCACGCGAGCTGCACCAGAGCTGATCCGGAGCACCGGTAGACTGCCAGACAGTGAAGATTCTCAACAAGATTCTGAAGGCCGGTGACGGCAAACGCCTGAAGGCGATTCAAAGCGTGGTGCAACCGGTGAATGCGCTGGTTGACGAGTTCGAGAAATTGAGCGACGACGCCCTTTCCGCGAAGACGGGCGAGTTCAAAACCAGGCTGGACAACGGGGCGACCCTCGACGACATCATGGTCGAGGCATTTGCCGCGGTCCGAGAAACCGCCCGTCGTGAGATCGGTCAGGTCCACTACGACGTTCAGATGATGGGTGGAGCGGCCCTGCACTGGGGATGGGTCGCCGAGATGAAGACCGGCGAAGGCAAGACGCTTGTCTCGACCCTGCCGGTGTATTTGAATGCCCTCGCAGGCAAGGGCGTCCACGTTGTCACCGTCAACGAATACCTCGCGACCTTTCACGCCGAATGGATGGGCCAGATTCACCGTCGCTTGGGCCTCGAGGTCGGCCTCGTCGTGCCAGGGAACAACAGCCCAAGCCACAAGCGTGAGCAATACCGACGCGACATCACCTACGGCACCAACAACGAATTCGGCTTCGACTATCTGCGCGACAACATGGCGCGGTCCAAAGACGAGATGGTCCAGCGCGGCCATTTTTATTGCATCGTCGATGAGATCGACTCGATCCTTATTGACGAGGCCCGAACCCCGCTCATCATCAGCGGCAAGCTTCGAGGAGCTGCCGATCTCTACTACCAGTTCGCTGACGTCGCGAAGAAGCTTCGCCGCGACGAGGACTACGAAGTCGACGAGGAAAAGCGCATCGTTGCCATCACCGACGAAGGTGTCGAACACGTCGAGGAGCTTCTCGAAGTCGACAATCTCTACGACGGTGTCCAACAAAACCTGATTCACCAGCTCAATGCCGCGCTGCGAGCCAAAGAACTTTTCGCTCGCGACAAGGACTATCTGCTCGTCGACGGCGAGGTGAAAATCGTCGATGAGTTCACCGGCCGGGTACTCGACGGCCGGCGCTGGTCTGATGGATTGCATCAGGCGGTTGAAGCCAAAGAGGGCGTACAGATCAAGGACGAGCAGCAGACGCTTGCCACGGTGACGCTGCAGAACTACTTCCGCATGTACGAGAAGTTGTCCGGCATGACCGGTACCGCGCTCAGTGATGCCGTCGAGCTCGAAACCACCTACAACCTCCCGGTTGTGCAGGTTCCGACCAACCGCCCGCTGGCCCGCATGGACCAAGCCGATCTGATCTACAAGACCGAGGCAGCCAAGTTCGATGCAGCCGTTGCGGACATCGCAGAACGGGTGGCGAAAGGCCAGCCCGTCCTCGTCGGCACGGCATCGGTTGAGAAGTCCGAGAAGATTTCCAAGGTCTTGCAGGAACGGATGATCGAGCACGAAGTGCTCAATGCCAAGCAGCACTTCCGTGAGGCTGACATTGTTGCGCAAGCCGGTCAGCCAGGAGCTGTCACGGTTGCGACCAACATGGCAGGTCGTGGTGTCGACATTCTTCTCGGCGGCAATGCCGAGAAGTTGGCTGAGCGCGACACCAAGGCAGAAGGCCACGATCTGGATTCCGAAGAGGGCCAGGCGTACTACCAGTCACGAATTGACTACTGGGAACCCATCACTTCGTCCGAGGGAGAGCGGGTCAAAGACGCAGGTGGCCTGTACGTGCTGGCGACAGAACGCCACGAGAGCCGTCGCATCGATGACCAGCTCCGGGGTCGTTCAGGACGCCAAGGTGAGCCGGGCGAGAGCCGTTTCTATCTGTCGCTCGAAGACGATCTCATGCGGATCTTCTCGACCGGCGCGTCGAGCTGGGTCATGGACAAGGCCTTGGCCGAAGACGAAGCCATCGAATCCAAGATGGTAACCAAGTCGGTCGAACGGGCCCAGACAACGGTGGAACAGCGAAACGCTGAGACCCGCAAGAACGTTCTGAAGTACGACGAGGTGTACAACGAGCAGCGCAAGGTCGTCTACGGCCGTCGCTTGCAGGTGCTCGAAGAGCGGGATCTTCGCGAGGAAACACTCTCTGCCATCGGCGATGTGTCCGAGTTGCTCATCGAGATGCACTGCATCGATGAGCTCGATGACACCTGGGATCTCGAAGCACTCCACGCTGATCTGCACTCGTTCTGGCCGAGCGAGCTCTCCATGGAGCAACTGGGTGAGGCCCGAAGTACAGCCAGCCTCTCGGAGATGATTCGAGAAGAGGGCGTCGAATACTACGAGCGACGCGAGGCGGAGATTACGCCGGAAGTCATGCGACAGATCGAGCGGCAGATCATGCTGCAGCTGACCGATCAACGCTGGCGCGACCACCTCACCGAGATGGACTACCTCCGCGATGGCATCAACCTGAGGGCCATGGGCCAACGCGATCCGCTCATCGAGTGGCAACGCGAGGGCTATGAGCTCTTCTCGTCCATGATGAAGTCGCTGTCCGCTGATTTCGTCAAATACGTCACGCACGTGCAGGTCACCAAGCAGCCAGCGCCAGGTACTGAACCCGTAGTTGAAGATGGGGCCCAAGCAGGATCGATTGAGGATGCGGGTGGCAACCCAAGTGCAGCCGCCGAGGTTGCCGGCGACGGTCTCTCAGAAGACGAACCAACACTCTCAGTGACAGAATCGGCTGACGGCACGGTCATGAGCCCTCTGCTGGCGGGTGCGGACACGGGCCCGATCACGACCAATCTGACGGCCGAGAAGGCCGACATAGGGTCAGACGGCAAGCCTGCCAGCGATGAAACGCGGACCGTCGTGAAGGACGATTGGGACAAGACGCCCCGCAACGCGCCCTGTCCGTGCGAGAGTGGCAAGAAGTTCAAGCACTGTCACGGCCGCTAAGCGCCGCGACCTCACTCACCACTCATGGCTGAAATCACCGACGACATCGAACAGTTGCGCACCGAACTCGCTGAAGCAGCGGACTATTTGCGCATGGAAGAGTTGCGGGCTCGTTTGCCCCAGCTCGAGACAGAAATGGGTCGTCCCGACTTGTGGGACGACGCCGAACGGGCCCGCAAGGTGCAGACCGAGTTCACCTCGGTCAAGGACGACACGGATCTCTACGATCGGCTGGCCGGGTCCATCGACGACGTCGAGGTGCTTTGGGAGCTTGGCCGCGAAGAAGGCGACGAGGCATCGTTGGCCGAGGCCGCCGAGATGGTGAATTCGCTGAAGTTGGAGTTCGAGGCCCTCGAGCTCCGCGCCCTCTATACCGGCGAATACGACGAGGGCGATGCGGTCTGTGAGATCCACTCCGGAGCGGGTGGCACCGACTCCCAAGACTGGGCCCAGATGCTCTTCGAGATGTACAAGCGCTGGGCTGACAAGCGTGGGTTCTCCACCGAAGTCACCGAGTGGCAAGAAGGGCAAGAGGCCGGGGTCACCGCGGTTGGCTTCACGATCAAGGGCCGTCACGCCTACGGAATGCTCACTGCCGAGCGCGGCGTGCACCGTTTGGTTCGGATTTCACCATTCGACTCTCAAGCCCGCCGCCACACTGCCTTTGCCAGCTTCAGTGTCTGGCCAGATATTCCTGACGCGGTTTCCCAGGTCGATATCGACGAGAAGGACCTTCGAGTCGACGTCTTCCGATCTTCAGGTGCCGGTGGACAGCACGTCAACACCACAGACTCCGCGGTTCGTATCACCCACCTGCCAACGGGCATTGTCACTTCGTGCCAGAACGAACGATCGCAGCATCAGAACAAAGAGCGAGCGATGCAGATGTTGTCGATCCAGCTCGTCGAGCTCGAACGGCGCAAACGCGAGCAGGAACTCTCTGCAGAAGCGGGGGAATCCAAGAGCACGGAATGGGGGAGTCAGATTCGCTCCTATGTCCTGCAGCCGTATCAGCAGGTCAAGGACGAACGCTCTGGACTCACCTCTGGCAATCCTGAAGGGGTTTTGGGCGGTGACGTCGGTCCGTTCATGGAAGCCTGGCTGCGTTGGCGTCGTGCCAGCTCGACCTCCCCCGACGGCGAGACGCCGTCGAAGTAGCGGTTCGCCGCTCCATTACCCGGTAGCGCCCACCAGTAGCGATCCGTCTTGGTTCTCAAGATGTGCGGGCCCTGACCCCAATTCGATGGGAGGGTCGAGCACAATAGGTGGTCGTCCCGCTACTGTTTTCTTTGTGGGGCACGCGCGCACTGTTCCGTTGAGGACCCCATGATCAAGCTCGAAAACGTAACGAAGGAATACCCCGGCCATTCGGTTGCACTGAAGTCGGCCGACGCGGACATCGTCAAAGGCGAGTTCGTCTTCCTCGTCGGGCCTTCTGGCTCCGGAAAGTCGACGTTTCTTCGCTTGGTGAACAAGCAAGAGGACCCCGACGAGGGCCGAATCTTCGTTGCCGGCAAAGACATCGGCAAGCTGTCCTCATGGAAGGTGCCGATGCTGCGTCGCAACATTGGCAGCGTGTTCCAGGACTTCAAGCTGTTGCCGAACAAGACGGTGGCGGAAAACGTGAGCTTCGCACTCGAGGTTATTGGACGCCCGCGCCACGTGATCAAGACGCAGGTTCCTGCGATCTGTGAGCTCGTCGGACTGGGCGACAAAACGACCAAGTATCCCGAACAACTCTCCGGTGGTGAGCAGCAGCGTGTATCGATCGCTCGCGCCTTCGTGAACCGGCCGTTGATTCTCCTGGCTGACGAGCCGACGGGCAACCTTGATCCTCAGACAGCGATCGGCATCATGCGCCTGCTCGATCGAATCAACAAGACCGGAACAACCGTCGTCATGGCAACTCACGATCGGGGCATTGTCGACACGATGCGTCGCCGCGTGATCGAACTGTCCCATGGGTCCATCGTTCGCGATGAGGCTCAGGGCGTCTACGAGTAGGCACTCATCTCATGGCACTACGTGTTGACTACATCGCGAAAGAGACTGCGAACAACCTCATTCGCAATCCCTCGCTGACAATTGCCACGGTGCTCACCGTGGCGGTGTCGCTTTCCTTGCTTGGAGCGGCGCTTCTCATTCAGCGTGGTGTCGATGGATTGAACGATCGATTCAAGGACGACGTTGAGTTCATCGTCTGGGTCGAACCCGAAGCGTCCACCGATCAGGTCGATCTGGTCCGTCGTTCTCTGGAAGAGTCCAGTGGCGTGCGCGACTTTCGCTTCGTCGATCGTGACGAAACCTACGCAGAGTTCGTTGATTTCTGGGAGGACAGCCCCGAAGTGATCGAGGCGGTTGGGCCCGAGGAACTTCCGACCTCGTTCCGCGTCGTGCCGCTGGTGCCCGACCTCGCGGTTGTTCAGGCGCTGGGAGCCGAATTCGATGGACTTCCGGGTGTTTTGAAGATCGACTTCGCAGGCGAATACATCAAACAATTGAACGAATTCACCAGCATCGCGTCGAACATCATGCTCGGCGCAGCTGTCGCGAGCGCTGTGGCATCAGCGATGCTCATGTACAACACCATCCGTACTGCGCTCTTCGCTCGCCGCCGCGAAGTAGAGGTAATGCGTCTCGTCGGAGCATCGAACTGGTTCATCCGGATTCCGTTCATGCTCGAAGGATTGTTCCAAGGACTTGTCGGCGCCGCGTTGAGCGTGCTCTCTGTGTATGGCCTCAATCGAGGTGTGCGAAATCTGCTCAACAGCACAGATTTCCGACTCCTTGACAGCTTCGCACTCGACTCGACGCAGCTTGGATCCATCGCCGTGTGGCTTCTGTTATGTGGTGCGGTGATCGGCTTCGTCGGATCGGGTATCGCGGTCAGTCGCTATCTCGACGCATAGGTCGCGAACGCCTTGCTACGAGGCGAAGAAGCGGAGTGCAGCCGCCACGCTCGCCGCGATAACGACGACGCCAGCGAACGGAACACCGCGCCATACCGCAAGTGCACCAGCTGCGACTCCGCCAGCTCGGGCGTCGAGAACCAGAGCAACACCGTCGGCCGTATCAGTCGAGAAGGTCTGCACGATCACCAGCGCGGCCAGGAGCGCCGCCGGTAGGAGCGCGCCAAGCGCACTCGACCGCTCGCCTCTGAGGAACCGGCCGAGGCCCATCACGCCACCGACTTTGAAGCCGTACGCCCCAGCGGCGAGTAGGAGGATGGCAGTCCAGCTCATCCGTCCACCCGAGGCGGTGGGCCGGCCACAAGTAAGGCAACGACGGCGCCGAGAGCAGCCAAGAGGATCGGTACGCCTGGTCGAGTGAACGGAAGAGCGACGATGGCAATGACCGCGCCAGTCGCGGCGGCGATTCGACCTGGACGGTGCCGCAACGCCGGGGCTGCAAGGGAGATGAAGCCCGCGGGGAATGCCGCATCGAGCCCAAGAATGTTCGGATCCCCAATAGAGCTTCCGCCAACCGCTCCGAGGAGCGTGCCGAGGTTCCAAAAAATGAATACCGCAATGCCTCCCGCCAGAAATCCACCCTCGATGTCGTCCGGATCGTCCTGGCCGAGCCCCATTGCTGTCGACTCATCGATAGTGAGCTGGGCCACGAACGATCGCCGAAGCCAGGAACCC
Source organism: uncultured Acidimicrobiales bacterium (assembly GCA_937930695.1). Lineage (GTDB taxonomy): Bacteria > Actinomycetota > Acidimicrobiia > Acidimicrobiales > SZUA-35 > CALEWY01. The sequence goes on from CALHCB010000172.1 coordinate 20,854, forward strand.
GTCAGATGCTTGGACATCGCAATTCCGTACAGCCCGTTGCGGGCAGCCAGGAGCAACCCGGATCCGACAGCGGTGACAGGATCGCCACCGCTGCCAACCACCGAGACAGCGGCGAACTGCGATGCGCCAGTGAAGACGAGCAGTGACATGGCACAAGCCTGGGCAATGGAAAGTCCGCTCGTCGTGGCCAAGACGCCGAATCCGAGACCGAAGAAGCCGACGGCGAAGCCCATGATCGCCGCATCTCGGATGTATTGGGGACGTGTCACTCGAGCGGAGCGTAGCGAACGATCTCCGGCAAGAACGTGGAGGATTGGCCCGATCATGTGCGACACTTCTCTTCATGAAGATCGTGATTGATTCAGACAAGTGCGAAGGCCACAACCGTTGCTATTCGATCGCACCCGAACTCATTGAAGTTGACGACTTTGGGTACGCCACTGCCGCTGGTGATGGGAATGTTCCCGCAGAGCTTGAAGAAAAGGCTCGATTGGCCGTCGACAACTGCCCTGAATTCGCAGTCACGATTGTCGAGGACTGACATGACTGACCTGACGAGCGATGAATCGGCGGCCCCATCGACCGATCCGGTCACCGATTGGGCGTCGGACTATGACATCTTTGATCCGGACTACGTGACGGACCCGTTCCCGGTTTGGGATGACCTTCGAGCGGAGTGCCCGATTGCCAAAACCGAGCGCTGGGGCGGTTCATGGTTGCCGACGACCTACGAAGACGTCGTGGCCATGGCTCGAATGGTCCCCGAGTTGTCCTCGAGCGATCCAATCGTCGTGCGACCCCCAGATGACGGGCCCTCGGACCACGGCGACGGAGGTGGGAGCTATCACACCGTCAACGCACCGCCAATCAGCTCTGACCCACCAGTTCACACCTGGTCACGCCGCTTGATCCTGCCGTACTTCTCGCCAAAGGCGACCGCACAGCACGAGCCATTTACTCGCCAACTCTGCCATGACCTGATCGATGCACATATTGATTCGGGCACCATTGATGGCGCCGCTGAGTACGCCCAGCAGATTCCACCTCGGGTCATCGCCCATCTTCTCGGGGTTGATCCCGAGAAGGCCGACGACTTCACCGAGTGGGTTCGCGGCGTCCTGGAGGTTGGTCTTTCGAATCCCGCGGTGCGAACCAAATATCGGATCAAGATCCGCGAGTTCTTCATGGGCGAGATTGCCGATCGCAAGAAGAATCCGGGCGACGATCTCATCAGCGATCTGCTCTCGGCTGAGGTCGAGGGAGAGCCGATCAGCGACCTGCACATCGCAGGAACATGCAACTTGTTGCTGGTCGCCGGGATCGACACGACCTGGAGCTCAATCGGTGCCGCCCTCTGGCATCTCGCAGACAATCCGCAAGACACTCGCCGCTTGGTCGATGATCCGAGCATGCTGCCGACAGCGAACGAAGAGTTCCTTCGGGCGTATGCGCCGGTGACGATGGCTCGGGTCGTCCAAGAGGACATCGAAGTCCAGGGCTGCCCGATGTCGGCGGGCGACAAAATTCTGATGAACTTCCCAGGAGCGAATCGGGATCCAGAAGCATTCGAGGATGCCGATCAGGTCATCATCGATCGGCAACGAAACCGCCACGTGGCCTTTGGTGTTGGCATCCATCGATGCGCCGGGTCCAACTTGGCGAGGATGGAGATGGAAGTCGCTATCGGGGTGTTCCTGGAGCGGATTCCTGAGTTCTCCCTGGTCGACCCCTCGGCAGTCACGTGGGCCGGCGGCCAGGTTCGAGGGCCACGCCAACTCCCGATTCGTTTCTGACAAGATGCTTGAATGATCTGGCTCATCGGGCTCGGAGTCGTTGTTGCGCTGCTCTTGGCCCTTGCGATCTATGACCTGACGCAAAAGAAGCATGCGATCCTGCGGAACTTTCCCGTCGTAGGACATCTTCGGTATGCGTTGGAGTTTGTTGGTCCGGAGCTTCGCCAATACATCGTGACCGACAATGATGAGGAGCGGCCGTTCAGCCGGGACCAGCGTCGTTGGGTGTATTCCTCGGCAAAGGAGGAGAACCCGTACTTCGGGTTTGGCACCGATTCCAAGCTTGACTCGCCTCAGCACGTCCTCATTCGTCAGGCAGGGTTTCCATATCGCCCGTCCGACTCGGAGAATACCGATGCGCACGATCTTGGATCACTGAAAATCATGGGTGAGCGGCGGGGCCGACCCGGCGCATTCCGGCCAGTGTCCGTCGTCAACATTTCCGCCATGAGTTTCGGGTCGCTCTCTGGCCCTGCCATCGAAGCACTCAATCGTGGCTCGGCATCCGCTGGCTGTTTGCACAACACAGGCGAGGGCGGCATCAGCGCTCACCATCGGCACGGGGGAGACCTGATCTTTCAGATCGGCACGGGCTACTTCGGTGCACGGGGCCCAGATGGGAAGTTCTCGATCGATGCCATGTTGGCGTCGATGGAAGGCCAACCGGTCAAAGCGATTGAGATCAAGCTGAGCCAGGGCGCCAAACCTGGTCTAGGTGGGGTCCTTCCTGGTGGGAAAGTCACGCAAGAGATTTCAGAGGCACGTGGGGTGCCGGTTGGTCTCACGGTCGAGAGCCCGGCGTTCCACAAGGAGTTCTCGAATATTCCTGAGATGATTGGTTTCGTCGAACGCATCGCGGATGCCACCGGTGTTCCGGTCGGGATCAAGTCGGCGGTCGGCCAACGTGACTTCTGGGTCGAACTCGCTGACGAAATGAAGTCCAGCTCACAGGGGCCTGACTTCATCTCCATTGATGGTGGAGAGGGTGGCACCGGCGCAGCACCGCTGGTGTTCTCTGACCATGTGTCTCTTCCCTTCCGATCGGGGTTCGCCGAGGTCTTCACCACGTTCGCGCAGCGGGAGATGCAGCACGAGGTGACCTGGATTGGAGCGGGCCGTCTCGGATTCCCCGGTGAAGCCTTGGTGGCGATGGCGCTCGGGGTCGACATGATCAATGTCGGTCGTGAAGCCATGCTGGCCGTCGGGTGTATCCAAGCCCAGAAGTGTCACTCAGGACATTGTCCGACAGGAGTGGCCACGCAGAACAAGCGACTCATCCGAGGGCTCGACCCCACCGATAAGGCGAATCGCACGGCCAACTACATCGCGGCCCTTCGGTATGACCTCCTCCGACTCTCCCACGCGTGCGGTGTTGCCCACCCCGGTCTTGTGCCGGGCGATGCCGTTGAAGTTCTCGAACAAGGTGTCACGAGCGTCGGGATCTGGGAACGATTCGACTACGACCCGGCGTGGCACTACTCCCGCTGCATGTAGAGAGGTGCGGTCCTCCGCCGATGTCTAGGCGTTGACAACGCCGAGGGGGTTGCTGGGCCACCGATGGCGAACGATCATCGATCTCGTCAGCTGAAGAGCACCCGACCCATGGCACCTGCGGCTGCGAGGGCACAGACACCGAGAATGGTGAGGCGCAGTCGTCGATCGAAATAGGGAATGACGAACTTCGATGACGCATTTCCGGCGAGGAGGAACGGTGCGAGGGCGACTCCCGTGCGGACATCTGTGGCATCAATCCGTCCACTCACCGCGAGTACACCAAGCGCGACCGGGTTGCCGAACAAGTTGATGGCGCTGATCGTCGATCGCAGTTGCGGCCCTGCCTCGCGCTGATACAGCAAGCCGATCGGCGGCCCGCCGATCGCGATCGCCGTGCCGAAGAGCGACGAAACAAGCCCGGCCCCGAACAGGGTTTGTGGGCGGCGAGGCACTTGGGGGGCCCAAATGCTGAGGACGACTGCCACCAGCACGACGGTGCCCCCGGCGAGCGTCAGGGCGGTGCGATCGAGTGCCGAAAGCAGTGCCAGCGCACCGACAATCCCAAGGGGTCGTCCCGCAGTGAACCAACCGACCTCGTCCCATTGGGCCGAGCCCCAGTTCTTCCAGATCATGAATCCGACCATGGGCAGACCGCCGATGAGGGCGGTTTGCGGAAGGAGTTCGGGTTCGATGACCACGATGGCAGGGAACGACAGAATGACCATGCCGAAACCAATGACACCTTGCAGCATGGCACCGACGAACATCACACAGGCGATAACCACGAACGCCCAGCCGACAACGTGCACGTCGCCCTCCGGATGAGTCGGTGCCGAGAACTTCCTACCGTACTCACCAGTCCGGCCCGAGGTGGTTTCTGTTCCACGCACCGGCTAAACCCTTGCGGTGACCTACGAACAGATTTCTTACGAGGTGAAGGACCGCATTGCCACGGTCACCCTCAACCGCCCCGATCGTCTCAATGCGTTCACCCATCAGATGATGCGGGAGTTCGTTGATGTGTTGGATCACACAGACGTTGATGATGAGGTTCGAGCCATCGTTGTTACGGGAGCGGGTCGAGGTTTCTGTGCCGGCGCCGATCTCGAGTCTGGTGGCAGCACCTTCGATGCGGGCGCCCGCGGTCGTGACCCCGAGGTGATCAACCGGGACGGTGGCGGCCAGTTGACCACACGGATCTTCTCGTCGAAGACCCCGATCATCGCCGCGATCAATGGCCCGGCCGTTGGCATCGGGATCACCATGACACTTCCGATGGACATTCGACTCGCCGCCGAAAGCGCTCGGGTTGGGTTTGTGTTCAGCCGAAGGGGGATCGTGCCCGAGGCCGCGTCGAGCTGGTTCCTACCCCGGCTCGTGGGCATCAGCCAAGCTCTCGAATGGTGCTACTCAGGCCGCGTGTTCGGAGCCGCAGAGGCTGCCGAAGGCGGCCTTGTTCAGTTGTTGCCCGACGACGAACTCCTGCCCCGTGCCTATGAGATCGCATCCGAAATCGCTACACACGCCGCCCCCGTGTCAGCAGCGCTGACTCGGCAACTGATGTGGCGGGGCCTCACGTTCGACCATCCGATGCAGTCTCATCGCGCCGACTCCCGGGCAATCCAGGAACTCGGAAAGATGGCAGATGCCAAGGAAGGCGTCGAGAGCTTCCTCGAGAAGCGAGACCCCGAATGGAAACTGAAGCCATCCCAGGATTCGCCGGATGTGTTCCCGTTCGACGAGGACCGCGAATTCAGCTGACATCCTCGACGGGGGAGCCGGCCAGGGTGTTGATGACATCCCAGAGACGCTCGACATCTCTCTCAGAGGTGCGGGTGCCGGGAACGTACGCCTCGGGCCTCCGTCGACGATCCAGCCAGAAGCCGTCGGTCCCGATCTCCGTGCTCGGGGCGCCGCACAGCCACACAAGTGTGTCGGCGCCCTGCGAAGGCGACCGAAGAAGCGGACCGATCAGCTTGTCGAACCCAGGGAGGGCCTCAGAAACGCCCGGAGTCGCCGCCCAACCTGGGTGCATGGCGTGCACGGTGATGCCCATGGGAGCCAACCGGTCGGCCCAGATGCCGGTGAGGTCAACCTGCATCCGCTTTGCCTTTGCGTACGCCAAGGTCCCGGAATAGTTCTTGACCGTCTGCAGGTCATCGAGGTCGATGGCTTTGCTATACATCCCGCCGCTCGACATCGTGATGATGCGAGGGTCGCTGCCGTTGCTGAGTGCCGGGATTGCCTTGGCCGTGAGCATGAATGGCGCCACGACGTGGGTCCCAAGCGTGAGCTCGAGTTCGTCGGTTGTCGGACCGGTGACGGTGGTGCGATCGGCATGGAGCGCTCCGCCGTTGTGAACCAGCGCATCGAGCCGATCGATCGTGAGGAGCTGAGTACCGGCATCAGCGACGGACGCGAAGTCGCTCAGGTCGGTGACGATGGTAGTAAACGGGCCGGGGCCGAGGCGTTGAAGTTCCTCGATCAGCGACATCAGCTTGATCGGATTTCGGGCGATCAAGACGAGTTCTGCTCCGAGGCTGGCCAGCCGATGGGCGGCTGCCTTGCCCAGCCCGCTTGTTGGCCCAGTGATGGCGATTCGGCGACCCGCCACATCAGGGTCGGTCCAATCGAAGAGTCTGCTTCGTATCGCCGGACCAATCTTGGTGAAACTCGGGACGATCAGAGCATCGAGCATGCCGTCCCCGATTTGTGCGATGTGCATCAGCCCATCGTGCCGAATGCGGTTCAGTTTCCCTCTATGAGTGCGCAATTCTCTGATGCGTGTCGCAGCGGGCTGAGGTTTGTTAGTGTTTGTGATGTACGGGAGGGACAAGTTCCGACCGTAGGGCGTGGATGCGGAGCGTCGCCCCTCCTCATCCACGCCCGACTTCTCCGCAAAGCCCGTTGGTCGTCCCCAACGGGCTTTGACGCGTTCAGAGCCCGAAGGTGACCTACGATTACGGACGAACAAGCACGGATCTACTAACACACTGCGTGTCGGGGCTGGCGGCGCGAGACCTAGGAAGGTTGTCGCTGTGAATTTCGAGTTGACAGGCATTGCTGCAGTTGCGCTCGCAACAGCCATTGGTGTTGTTGTCGGCTGGGCTCTTTGCCATCTCGGCCATTCCCGGGTTCGGGCCGATGCCAAGCATTTCCGGGCCGAATCCGACGTGCTGAGAGCGAAGGCGATCAGGTTCGATGAGAGCAGACTCGAGCTCCAGCGTGAACGCGAGATTCTGGTTGCTGAGGCGAATCTGCTTCGTGACCGGTTGGGACTGGCACCGATGAACGAAATCGGTGATCTCCGGAGCGCCGTTGAGGCTCGTGAGCGAGAATTGGCGCTTGCTGACGGTGTCGGCGAGGATCCCCTCGATGGTGAAGAGAACATCGATGAGCATGCCGAGGTGGTCGATCTCACGGATCAGCCTGACCTCGAACACTCCTAGCCCTCTGGTCGCAACGAGCAGCCTGGCTTCGACGAGCGCTGATGCTCGTGGCTGATCACAACGTTCCCGAGCGTGACGTTGCCGAAGATGACCGTTCAGAACAGAGTGCACCGGGCTCTGATGCTTGGCTGACCGAGCTTCGAGCGGCGGTCGACGAAGAATGGTTGCCTTCGGCATCCCAGATGGATCGAGCCGCCTGCCTTCCTGACGGCCGCTTGGACGTCTTGGCAGACTTCGGCCTCTTTGGGATGGCTGCACCGACATCCCTTGGGGGGCTCGGTCTTGATGCAACGAGCGCTCGGATGGCGTTACGCATTCTCAGCTCGGCATGCGGGGCGACGGCCTTCATGTTCGCGCAACATCAGGGTGCGGTTGCTGCGCTCTCCACGACAGCAAACGGTGACTTGCGAGATCAATGGCTGGGCCGGCTGTGCAACGGAGTGTTGGCTGGAACCGCCTATGCCCACGTAAGACGGGCGAAGCAGCCCGTGGTCGGAGCCACACCGTTGGATGGCGGTTCATGGCAGCTTGACGGCGAGGCGCCATGGGCGACGTCCTGGGGAACAGCAGCCGTCTATTCTGTGGCGGCGACTTCTTCGGACGGGCAACTTCTCTGGTGCTTGCTCGACGCAGAAGGAACGGCTGGGCTCAGCTGCCCCGATCCGCTGAATCTCTTGGTCTTCGGCGCGACCGGCACGGTCCGCATGCGATTCGATGGTGTCGTCGTCGGACCCGAGAACGTGCTGTCCGTGCAGCCGTTGGGTCCCTGGCAGGAGCGTGACCGGCACCTCGCAGCTCGCCCGAGTCCTTTGGCGCTCGGTGTCGGCGATCGGGCGCTTGCCCTTCTCCAAGACGCGTCCCCCGAGCACGCGGCGTCCCTCAGTATGGACTGGGAACATGTGACGTTGGCAGCAGAAGAGGCCTCTCTCGCGGTCGATAATCGAACGAGCGATCTTGCCGCGGTCGCTGCCGCCCGAGCCGCCGTTGTGCTTGGCGCACAGCGACTCACCACGGCGTTGCTCTCGATCGGTGGTGGTCGAGCAGCCGAATTGGATCATCCTGCGCAGCGTCTTGCTCGGGAGGCGATGTTCTATGTCGTGCAAGCGCAGAACGATGATGGCCGAACGGCGATGCTCGAGGCGCTCACTTCGCCGAGGAGCTGACCGTTCCCTCGTGGCGCGGCTGACTGCGCTGGGAGATCCCGGTGTCAGCTGATGATTCTATTTGTCAGAGCTCGGCGCCGATGGTGACCAGAACAATGGCGATTGCGGCCAGACAGAGGCCACCAATTTGGACACGGCCCAGTCGCTCGTTGAGGATCACTCGGGAGAGCAACACGGTGCTTACCGGATAGAGCGAACTGATCGCTGCCACCCAGGTGAAGCTGCCAAAGCGAAGAGCAACCAAGTAGAGGCTGTTGGCTGCGGAGTCGAGCAGCCCGGTGACCACAACGATCCACCACCATCGCTTCGGGATGGGTGCCCAGAGCCTCGTCGTGGTGAGCACCAGACTGAGTGCGGCGATAGAGGCGAGCCGCGCTGGAATGAGGGGGATGAGTCCGGCGTCTGGCGATGTGCGGGACAAGGTGATGAAGAACAGACCGAATCCAACTCCCGCAAGAACCGACATGGCGCGGGTTCGGTTGACCTCCGACTGCGCCTCGATCTGTTCGTCTGGCGTCAAGGCTGGATCTTCATGCGACGAAAGCCCACCAACGGCGACCAGCACTGCGGCGGGAATCGCAAGGCCGACTCCAACGAGCACGAGCGGATTCGGCACGTCGCCGAGAGCAATACCAGCAGCGACGGGGAGCCCAGCAGAGACAAGCGCCGTGATGGACGCCGCAGTCGACATCGGACCGATGGCAAGCGCCTTGTAGAGCGTGGTCAACCCCAGGGAGGCCGCGAGACCGCTGAGGGCGCCCCACACCAGATCTGCAGAGGAATAGGTTCCTCCGGCGAATGTCATGACCATCAGAACAATGGCGATCAGGCTGACGACCTGCATCGCGGCGGTGATGACCGTTGCCTCGTTGTCCTTGCTGGCGTATGCCCCGGAAAAGTCCGAGGCGCCATAGGAGAGTGCGGAGAGCACTGCAAACAGGACAGCGAGCATGAGCCGAAGGATAGGAACGTCCAGACCACACGAGCAGAATGGCTCTGTCCTGCACCTCGGGATCGTGCCCCGGAGAAATCCACCTACGTCATTCGTCGTAGGCGCCTAGTGTGCGCGGATGACCACCTCGGAGCTGATCGAACCGCCTCTCGCAGCCAATGAGCGCGAAACACTCGTCAGCTTTCTCGACTATTTCCGTACCGTTCTGATTCGGAAAGCGGAAGGGCTTACCGCGGAGCAGCTTGCCGTCACTGTTGCCCCCTCGTCACTGACGCTCGGCGGCCTGGTCGTCCATATGGCGCTTGTTGAAAGCTCGTGGTTCAACGATGGGTTTGCAGGCAACGATCCTCGTGAGCCGTGGGCATCCGCCCCTTGGGATGACGATCGTGATTGGGAGTTGACCAACGCAGGTACGTGGAGCCCACAGGAGGCGCTCGAACTCCTACGGACGGCGATCGCCGAGAGCTCGAAGATCCTCGAAGGTGCGGCTTCGCTCGATCAACTTGCGGTCCGATCTTCGGGAGACCGAGGCGCACCGTCGCTTCGGTGGATCCTGGTCCACATGATCGAGGAGTACGCACGCCACTGCGGTCATGCTGATCTTCTCCGGGAATCCATCGACGGTCAGACGGGCGACTGAGAATGTTGGACTCGATTGTCAGCTCCTAACCGAGAGCAACCGCAACGACGCCGGCGAGACCGAACCCAATCCCGATGACTTGCAGCCTCGAGATCGTGTCTTTGAAGAAGACACGGCCGACGTTGACCGAAACGATCGGGAACATCGATGTGGTGATGATCGCAGGCGTTGGGTCGATGGCTAAGGCGACGATGTGTGCCGTGCTCGCCATTCCCGAGAGGATGCCGGCAGAAAGAGCGGACATGCGAGCCTTGGTTGGCGGCACGATGCTGATCGAGCGCCTCCAGGCGACGATCACCAAGAGGAGAAAGGCCACGCCGCGTTGGACGACGGCCGGCCAAGCGCCTGCGGTGTCCGAAGCATCGACAAGAGCAGAGAGTCCGATGCCGTAGCTGCAACCGGCGACAAGAGCGAGCGTGACTCCTCGGGCCATGTCTGGCGTCCGGCTTCGCCGACCACCCGTCGAAACGACGACGATGCCAATGAGAGCGAGACCAGCCCCGAAGAGGGCAAGGCCCGACGGGGTGGTGCCCGTGAGCACCGCATAGAGGTATGGGATCACTGCGGATAGCGATGCCACGACTGGAGCTGCGACTGCCGCGCCGACCTTCGAGAGCGACGTGTAGTAGGCGACCATCCCGATCGCGATGCCCAGCCCGGAGATCGCGGCGCGACCGACGTCAGAAGCGATGAGTTCGCTGTCGACGAATCCAACGGCGACGAGGGCGGTACAGGCTGCGACGATCTGAAAGATGGCCGCGGCTGCCAGGGTTGAGCTGGCAGCAACTACTTTGCGGCCGCTGAGATCAGAGAACCCGATGCAAAGTGCGGCGATTGCCCCGACGAGGATGGCCACGCTCAGAGACAGGCCACGGAGTGATTTACCAGCACGGCGGGACGCTACTCAGCTCGCCAGATTCAATCCCAAAGCTTCGCCGGAAATACCCATCTAGTGGGAACAGTCAGGAGACGTGCACCTGCGAGACCAGGGCCAACGTGGTCAAAGCGAGGCGTACAGCGCAGCTTCGAAGTCCCGGAAGTTCTGCATGGCAACGTCGTCGGCGAACGGCACGAGTTGTGTGGCCCACACCCCACAGATGTCTTTCACCGGGTCGATCCAATAGTAGGAGTTGGCGAGGCCGGCCCAGGAGAGGCTTCCTGCCGAGCGACCTTCCTTTGTCTCCTCGGTATTGATCAGGAAACTGAGACCCCACTTTTGTTGCATGTCCGGATAGAAGTTCGCGTCATTCGAGAACGATGGAACCGCAGTGTGCAGCGTCTTGACGTCGAGTTCTCCCATGCTGTTCTGCGACATGAGAGCGACGGTTTCCGGAGCCAAGATCTGGGCGTTGTCGAGCGAACCTTGGTTGAGGAATGCACGGGTGAACCGGAGATAGTCCGACACGGTCGAATAGAGCCCACCACCGCCCATCTGAAATTCTGGCTCGGCAGGGAGCTCGAACGGAAACACTGCGAGCGACCCGTCATCATCTCGTTGGTGCACGCTGGCCAGCCGACTTCGCATCTCCGGGGAGATGGCGAAACTCGTACTGGTCATGCCGAGCGGATCGAAGATGTTCGCCTTCATGTAGTCGCCGAGCTTCATGCCGCTCGCCGCCTCGACCATCTTGCCGACCCAGTCGATGTTGATGCCGTACATCCAGTCAGTCCCTGGGTCGAACAGCAACGGTGTCGTGAGAGCGGCGTTCTCGCATCCGGTCACACCTGGGGTGCCCGTGACGTCCTGATAGCGAGCAAGCTCGGGACTCCAGATGTCGTAGCCATAACCAGCGGTGTGCGTCAGCAGTTGGCGCAACGTGATCTCTGTCGCTGAAGGACGAACGATGGGATTGCCCGCTTCGTCAAAGCCTTCCAAAACCCCGACCTGGCCGAGGGCAGCGATGATTTCTGACGCCGGACCATCAAGACTGAGTCGCCCTTGTTCGACGAGTTGCATCGCTGCGGTTCCGGTGACGGCCTTCGTCATTGATGCGATCCACAGCACGGTGTCCATCGACATCGGAGTGCCACCGCCGATCGATCTCTCCCCGAAGACGCCTTCGTAGATGGGCCCGTCAGAGTTCGCTGCACCAGCGACTACTCCGGCAAGCCCACCAACCTCGACAACTCCTGACAGCACTTGATCGATACTGGAACTCATTGTTGCTCCCTGAACCGGATCGCCCTGGCTCGTCGCACGCCTCAACACTCTGTTGCAGATCGAGACTAGTGAAGATGTCCTGACACTGCCTGCAGCGAGTCAGCGGAGAGCGATGTGCGAGTCACAATGGTGGTCGGCCGCCGAGACGGCGGGGTCGTGATGGCTGAGCCCCTAGAACTCCTCGACCCACTCCTCGTCGCCCTGGAACTCAGGGAGTGGTTCGCTGTCGTCACGCGGTGGCTCCTGTCCACTGAAGACCGGCGGTGCTTCCTCGGCCCGTGAGTATGCGGGTTCGCCTGATGTTGACGACTGGGCTGGCCGCCCACCGGACTTCTTCTCTCGGGCGAGCCGCTTTGCGCCTTCTTCTTCGTCCTCGGGACCGTAGCCGTACGCCATTTGCACGCCGTCGACGTCGAACGGCTTGCCGAGAGATGCAACATGGAACTTGGACCAATCGCCGGACTTCTTCTGGACTTCGACGATGCCTCCGCTGGCGATGGCCTTCTCCAGCGTCTCGATCGGTCCCATGGCAGCCCACTTGCCGGATTTCGTCTTTCGGAAGCTTGGGGGTGGGAGTTCACTCATCCCCTCAGTATCGCAAACTGTGGCGCGTATCGTGAAGGCCGGTGACCTCGACCGCAGCTGACAATCAGCGAACACTCAGAACCGGCCCCTTTGCCCACTACGCGTGGGTCGTGCTCGTTGTGTTGTTCGTGGGCCTGTTGAGCGCCCAGGGAGTACGGCTGGCGTTCGGGGCCTTCATCGAGCCGTGGGAAGATTCCTTCAGTATTTCGCGAGGCACCGTCTCATTCGTGGCTCTGGTGAGTTATCTGATCTACGGATTCGCCCAGCCCATCGTCGGGAAATTCGCCGATCGCATGCACCTGCCTCGGCTCTTTGCCATGGGGCTGGTCATCATCTCGGTCGGCCTTGTCATCACGACGACGGTGAGTTCCGCGACTGGCTTGACGATGGCATACGGGGTTCTGGCGTCGGTCGGATTTGGCATTTCAGCCAGCGTTGTCGCATCGGTATTGATCGCTCGGTGGTTCGTCGCTCGTCGAGGAATGGCCTTCGGCATCGTGGAGGCAGGATTTGGAGCGGGCCAGTTGGTGCTTGTTCCACTTTCGTTGTTTGCCATCGCCCGTATTGGCTGGCGGCCAACGATGCTCATCTTCGCTGGACTCCTGGCGTGCGTGATCGCCCCGCTCTGTCTGCTGCTGGTCCATGACCGTCCCGAAGATGTTGGGCTCGAGCCTCTGGGCGGGCCCGACGTTGACCTGGAAGAGGACGAAGCGCGGGATCTGTCGCTGCTTGCTCGCAAGGAGTTCTGGTTCCTCGGCGTGCCGTTCTTCGTCTGCGGAATTACGACCACGGGTCTCGTCGATACCCACCTCATCGAATTCGCCCATGACCATGGCAACAGCTCGACTGTCGCGGGAGCTGCGGTGAGCGTGCTCGCGGTGTTCAACATCATCGGGACTGCGAGCGCTGGACTGTTGGTTGACCGTTTCGATCCGCGCCACATGCTTGGATGGTTGTACGCCCTGCGAGCGGTCTCCCTCGTGGTGGTGTTGTTTCTCAACGAAGGGTTTTGGCTTTTGCAGTTCAGCGTCTTGTTCGGCCTGGTCGACTTTGCCACCGTGGCTCCGACACAAACACTGGTCTCCCGCTACTTCGGCCCTCGATCACTGGGGTTTGTCTTTGGCCTAGTGCTGACGTCGCACCAAATCGGGTCCGCCATTGGCTCCTACATTCCCGGTCGCCTCCATGACGCAACCGGCAGCTATACCTCTTCGTTCGTGGCCGCCGCCGCCACGCTCGTGGTGGCAAGCGCGCTGTCGTTCTTGCTGCCAGCGCCCGCTGTCCCGGCTCGCTCTCTCCTGAGCGATGCTCCGTAGGAGTGTCCGTTGAGAGCCCCGTCGTGAGAACGAATCGATTACCGCCCGCCCTCGCTGACGTTCGCTTTCTGGGTGCTCTCGGTTTGGTGTTGGTGAACGATCTCTATCTGAAGACACAACACCCAGGCATCATCTCCGGAAAACTCAGTGACGTCGCTGGATTCGTGGTCTTTCCTGTCGTGGTTGCCGCGCTGCTGGCGGTCTTGGATCGCCATCCCCGGCCCGTCACAATCGTGGGAGGGATCGCGGTTTGGTTTGTGGGACTCCAGCTCTCCTCGACGGTGGACAGCACCCACGAGATGTTGATGAGCGCCATGCTTCCGTGGGCGCCCGTCAACACAGCAGATCCGACCGACCTGCTCGCACTGCCCGCAGCGTTCTTTGGATTGCGTGTTCTGAATGCGCCCGAACCGATGCGTGTCGGATCACGAACACGTTCGGCGATCCTCGGTGTCGGCCTCATGGCCTGCCTTGCGGATCAACCACCTCCATCTCCGGAGAACGGGGCCGCAGTCGAACGAGACGACGGCACGGTCGAGATCGCAGTTGCGGACGATGATCTTGTCTACTCCGGGCTCCGGAGTGTTGACGGAGGAGCAACCTGGACCGCGTTCGATCTCGACACCGCAGGGGTGTCTGACGCGTTGGACCCCGAGCGTTGGCCCTCAACCCAAATGGCGTGTTTGGCGTCAGTTCCCGACGTCTGTGTTTCTGTCGAAGACACAGCAGACGGCGTTCGAGTGGTGGAGTCCATCCCTGGAGAAGCTGAAGAGCTCAAGGTTGCGTGGGAACACATCGACGAGCGATATGTCCGCCAGACGTTTGGATCGACCTACGGAGCCGGGGGAGTGACCGTCTTGGCAGACGACACGGTGATCGTGACCACGAGGGGCGGGCCGATTCTTCGCCGTGCCGTCGACGGCACATGGTCGCCTGAACCACTTGCGCTGCGCAGAAGTAATGCGCTCGCTTACGCCATCGTCGTTGCGGTGATCACCGGCGTCACACTGGCTGCGCTGGTGATTCGGACGAGGACGTTGCCGCGCCTGGCGCTGGCGGCATTCGCTCTCGTCACGGTGGTGCTCGTTCCGGCTCCACTACATGTTGACTTGGGAATCGCCGGTCTGGCTTGGTTCCCGATGTTGGCGTTCGCTGCGCTGACCTGGCTGGTGCTCCTCGTTGTCACGCTGATTCGAGGACTGCGGCGATCCGACGTTGACGAGGACGGAACCGAGTCGCCGCGAGCCAGGCTGTGGCTGTTGGCGACTCCGATCCTCACCGTCATCCCGATTGCTTGGTGGCTCGCCCGCGTTGACGTACGCGTTTCTGCGGTGTGGTTCGTGCACTGGGCGGTGCTCATCGCGGGGGCTGGGCTCATCCTTGCCCTCGTTCCGTCGGAACGAAAAGCGACGCCTCCACCGCCCCGCATCCCGTCGCCACCATCAGGCTGACGACGGCCGCAGGCTCAGCGATTGTCTACTCCCACCAGCGTTCCCGCAGTGCCGTGAAGTTGGGTTGTCCGGTGGTAACCGTGCAGCCGCCATCGACGACGAGCCCGTGGCCGTTGACATACGACGCGTCATCACTGGCGAGGAATGTCACCGCCGATGCGATTTCGTGTGCGTATCCCATCCGCCCCATCGGGACGAGTCGCTGATACTGCTCTTGGGCTCGCTTGCTGTTGACGAGTGAATCTGTCATCGCGGTCTCGATGCCGCCGGGACAAACGGCATTGACCCGGATGCCTTCGCGGGCGTGATCGGCCGCCATGCTGCGGGTCAAGTTCATCACCGCACCCTTTGCGGCGTTGTAGGCAGGCACACCCCAGTCACCGAAGAGTCCCGAGATCGATGCGGTGTTGACAATCGTTCCGCCACCGGCCTCTCGCATGATTGGGATGGCCGCCCGACAGCCATAGAAGACCGCGTTCAGGTCCACGTCGATCACCCGATGCCACTCCTCGATCGAGACCTCGTCGACCTTTCCGACGCATCCGATTCCAGCGTTGTTGAACACGATGTCGAGGGATCCGAATCGCTCGACTGTGGACGACATGAGGTTCTCGACGGCCTCGAGACTCGTCACATCGAGCTGGCAGGCGTCGGTCTTGTTGCCCAGTTCGGTGGCCAAAAGCTCAGCAGCTTCTCCCTGGAGATCGGCGATCATCACCGATGCGCCTTCCTCAACGAAACGACGAACGGTTGCTTCGCCGATGCCAGAGGAACCGCCCGTGATCACGGCGGTTTTTCCTTCAAGTCTTCCGGTCATGTATTCAGTCCTTCAAGTAGGTCGGCCAACTCCTGTGGCCGATTGATGGGGATCATGTGGTTGCTTGTGTTCTCGAGATAGTTCCAGCGGTCTGATGCATTCGCGTGATCTGCTGCAGGCCAGAACGGGTCGCCAGCATCGCGGCCATCACCCGTGGCCTTCACGAAGGTGAGGTCGAAGGGATACTCCTCGACAGGCATAGGGACTCGAGCAGCTTCTCGGAAGCAGCCCATGGGGTGCATCACGCGACGAACCTGCGAGAAGGCTTCTGCCTCGGCGCTCTCGTACTCACGAGCTCGAGCGGGAGCAAGCCACTCAGCCCCGGGACCGAGCCACGTCGTATCCATGCCCATGGTCTGCGCAATGACTTCGCCGTCGCTTGGAACAAAGGCGTCGAGATAGACGAGGTGCGCTACTCGATCGCCAATGTGTTCCAGAGCGCCGGTGACAACAGCTCCTCCGTAGGAGAAGCCGAGCAGCACGATGTCGTTGAGATCCTCGTACAGGATGGTGTTGGCGACATCGGCAACATGTGTGCTGAGGCCAATCTGGGCGCTTGCGAGGTGAGCCCGTTCGCCAATGCCAGTGAGGCTCGGTGTGAACACCTCGTGGCCCTTTGCTTGAAGGAGGCGTCGAGTTGCACCGAAGGAATAGGAGCCGCCCCAGGCACCGTGCACCAATACGTAGGTAGTCATCGTGTGACCTTACGCGTGGCGTTCGTCGGCAAACAGTTGACTTCGATCTAGATAACAACTTAGCTATATGGCTATGACCACCTCCAGGCGGCCGGGATCCCTCGCCATTGACGCGAACCCCGCCTCTGACAAGGAGTTCGAGCGGGTCTTGAAGGCGATAGCCAGCACTCGCAGGCTCCAGATCCTGGAGTGGTTGAAGGATCCGTCTTCAAACTTTCCCGAGCAGATTCATGGCGATCCAGAACTCCACGGCGCATGTAACCAATTCATCGTGGAGAAGCTTGGAGTGAGTCAGCCGGCAGCTTCGCGTCATTTGAAAGTTCTTGTCGACGCTGGGCTGATCCTGGCGACACCCCGCAAGGGTTGGACGTACTACCGCCGTAACGAGCGTGCGATTGCCGACGTTGTTCGCCGAGTCGCCTCCATCTGATTTCCTGTCGAACCGAACCAAAGAGAGAACCACGTGCACGAATCACTGCAAGACAAGACGGTGCTCGTCACCGGAGCGGGGGCGGGCATTGGCCGCGCGATCGCGGAGCGGTTTGCGAGCTGTGGCAGCAAGGTGGCCGTGAACGACGTGAACGCCGAGCTGGTGGCCGAGGTGGTGGAGTCGATCAACACAGGCGGCGGCACCGCGATGGCCGCGGTGGCCGACGTCTCGGACAGCTCCACGGTCAATCCCATGGTCGAGGCGGTGATGGCGGCCAACGGGTCGATTGACGTGTTGGTGAACAACGCAGGAATCGTCAGCCCGATGCTGCACTTCTTTGAGGCGGACGAAGCGTGGTGGCGTCGGATCATCGACGTCAACCTCACCGGTCACTTCCTGGTTTCCCATCCGGTTGCCCGGCACATGGCGAAGGCAGGTGGGGGCTCGATCATCAACATGAGCTCTGGTGGAGCGACGAGGGCCCACCGGGCCTTCACGGCATACGACGCAACAAAGGGCGGGATCGAGGCCCTGACCCGAGCGATGGCGCTCGATCTCGGGCCGTACAACATTCGGGTCAACGCCCTCATGCCTGGATCGATCGACACGAGCGGCTTGTCCGTCGACGATCGGGTGTTGCGAGGTGAGAACGTGCCCCTCGGACGAATTGGCGAGGCCAGCGACATGACTGGCGCAGCACTCTTCCTGGCATCCGATGATGCGACCTACATCACCGGCGATGTCATCAAAGTCGACGGAGGGATGCTGGCCCAACAGCGTTCAGCGACCGTCGACATCATGCCTCCTTCGGACTTTCCAAAGATCGAGGACCTCTAAGTGGAGCTGGCATCAAATCCCTTCGCAGCCGCGATTCGTGAAGGCGAAAAGCAGATTGGGTTGTGGATCACGCTCGCCAACTCGTATGCGGCACAAGCAGTTGCGACTGCCGGCTATGACTGGGTGCTTGTCGACATGGAGCATTCGCCGAACGACCTGATGTCGGTGCTTCAGCAGTTGCAAGCCTTCGAATCAGGCAACAGCTCGGTTGTTGTCCGGCCGGTATGGAACGACTCGGTGCTGGTGAAGCAGCTGCTCGACATCGGCTCGCCGGGCCTGCTGTTTCCCATGGTCCAGAGCGTGGAAGAAGCCGAGGCTGCGGTCGCCGCGACTCGTTATCCGCCCCGCGGAATCCGGGGAGTGACGAGCACCTCACGGGCAAACAAGTTCGGCCGTGTGACGGACTACTTCGAACGGATCGAAGACGAGACGGTCGTGATCGTGCAGCTCGAAACACGGGCCGCCGTTGAGCGAGCAGAACAGATCGCGGCAGTTGACGGTGTGGATGGTGTGTTCTTCGGTCCAGCCGATATCGCGGCCGACATCGGGCTCCTCGCCCAGCCGCTGGCACCGCAGGTGTGGGATCTCATCCGACCAGCTGCGGCGGCCTTGATGGAGAAAGGGACACCGGTTGGGACGCTGGTTGGTGATCCCGAGTTCGCCATCAGCTTGCTGAACGATGGGTTCACCTTCGTTGCGTGCGGGAGCGACTCGGGCCTTCTGGCACGCGGCGCTGATGCACTGTTGAGCAGGATGCGGAACGGGCTGGTGTGATGCGCGTCGCCGGTCGGCTCGCAGCGGTGCAGCCATCTGCCTCGGCCTCCGTCAGCGCTATGGCCAAGGAATTCGCAGGTGTCGGTCGTTCCATCATCGATCTCGGGATGGGTGAGCCTGACTTCGCCACGCCCGGCCACATCGTCGATGCAGCCCACGCCGCTGCGATTGCTGGCCAAACGAAGTATCCGCCGACGCAAGGAACCATGGCCTTGCGAGCTGCGGTGGCCGACAAATTCGAAAGAGAGAATGGTCTCGCGGCGCTGCCCAACCAAGTGATTGTCTCGACCGGTGCCAAGCAGGTGTTGTTCGGTGCGTTGATGGCCACTCTCGAACCGGGCGATGAAGTGCTCTTGATCGCGCCGCACTTCGACTCCTACCGCAGCATTACGAACCTGTTGGGCGGCGTGCCGGTCGTGATTGCGACTCGGCCCGAAGATGGGTTTCGGCTGTCCAGCGAGGCATTGGAGGCCGCAATCACGGCGCGAACTCGCTGGCTCATTCTGAATCACCCATCGAACCCCGCTGGAGCGATGTACTCCGAAGATCAGCTCCGCGATCTCGGCGAAGTGCTCATGCGCTACCCCGATGTGATGGTGCTGTCTGACGAGATCTACGAGCACATCGTGTTCGATGATCGAGCGTTCACGTCCTTTGCGGCTGCGTGCCCAGATCTCATGGATCGAACGCTGACGGTCAACGGCGTGTCGAAGGCCTACGCCATGACAGGCTGGAGAATCGGATACGCGGCCGGACCCGCCGAGCTCATCGAAGCGATGACGACAGTGCAGTCCCAAGCCACCTCTGGAGCCTCTTCCATCTCCCAAGCGGCTGCTCTTGCCGCGTTGACGGGTCCCCAGGATTCGGTCACCGAGTTTTGTACTGCATTCGAACGCCGACGGGATCTCGTGGTGCACGCCGTCGACCAGATCAAGGGCCTGTCACTGTCGCCTCCAGGGGGTGCGTTCTATGCCTTGATGGAGTGCCGAGACCTGATCGGTCGGCGCACACCGGAAGGGGTCACGCTCATCGATGACGTTGGCGTCGCCATGTTCTTGCTGGAATCAGTCGGCGTGGCATTGGTTCCTGGATCGGCATATGCCGCACCATCGTTCGTTCGTATCTCCACCGCCAGCGCCGATTCGGTCCTGGCAGAGGCGATGGAGCGCATTGCGAGTGCAATAGCCCAATTGTCCTAGGGCGAGTGCAATAGCCCAATTGTCCTAGGGGTGCTTACCGCTGGGGAAGCTCGTCCCGCATGAAATCGGAGGGCGTCTTTGGCAAACGCAACGCCGTGATTGCCCCGAGGCCAGCAACCACCGAAGACAGGACGAACACCAACGCGAACGAACCGGCGGCATCGGCGACAAGACCGCCAATTTGAGGTGAGACCATCTGGGCCACGCCGAACGCCAGTGTGGCTGCCGAGAATGCTGGCCCGTAGTTGTTGATGCTCGTGTTCTGCACCACATACACCGTGATGGTCGAGGGGATTGTCGAGAAGAGAATCCCAATCAAGATCGCGAGCACGTAGGTCGGAATCGGCCAGCCAGGAAGCAGGGCAAGCGCGATCACGCTCCAGATCGAGAATGCTCCGACGAGGACCGCGCGCGCACCAACGCGGTTCACCATGGCGACACTCAGTGGGCCGCCGAAAATCAGGGCCACGCCGATGAGGGTGAATGCGAGCGAGGCCCGAGAAGTGGTCCACCCGTTGTCGTCCTCGAGACGAGTGGTCAGAAACGCGAGAATCAGCAGGTACATGAAACCAAAGCAGGTGTAGGCCACAGTGAGCGGCAGCCAACCGCGCATCTGCTTCAGCGCCGAAAATCCCCCGACTCCGCCTCCGGACGACTTTTGGTCTTGCCGATGATCGATGAGGAGGAAGACGGCGATCGAGACAACGACGGCGATGGAGGCCAAGATCGCATAGACGGTTCGCCATCCTTCGTCTCCCATTGAAGAACGCGCCCAGGCCGCGATCTGTCCGCTGAACACGATGCCGATACCCATACCGGATGCGACGAAACCGATCGCCATTGCTCGTTGTTCGGGGCGCATCGCATCCGCGGCAATGGCGGGGGCCGGGATCCAGATACATGCGCCACCGAAACCGGCGAGGAACATCGCGATCCCGAGGAGGACGGGGCCGGGAGAAACCGATGCGAGGACCAAACCGGTTACAGAGAACATGAGTCCGATGCGCATCACCGATTGAAGTCGAAGCTTGGAGGTGAGGGCGGCGACTGCCATTGTGCCGATGAGGTAGGCCGCGACGTTGAGTGTTGCAATGAGACCGGCCACCGTGTTGGAGATTCCCAGATCATCACGAACTGCAGGAAGCACGACGCCGAATGCGAATCGACCGAAGGATTGAGCAACCGCAGCGCTCGCTGCGACAAGAGCGACAACGGCAACGCCCGAAGCCTTGTTGGTCGTCGGTTCTGTTGAGGTCAAGGCGTCCAAGAAACCGACGCTATGCGGTCTGGCGCCTTTCGCACGCATCGATTTCACCGATTGCAAACCGACGAAGCGCTCGGTCAGAACGGTGTCCTTTCGATGAAGTGTCAGGCTGCCGACAGACGAATCGCCTCCCGAGTCCTAACGTCGACAAGATGAAGAGATGCAGGATTGAGGGTTCCTTCGTCGTCGCAGCTGTCTTCTCGGTTTCGACCGTGATGCTGGCGACGGGGTGTGGCATCCCGTTGCCGGACAGTTCATCTGACGATGGACTCCGTCCAGGAGAGACGGCACTGGCGAGCGGTGACCCCAGTGGGTCGATCCCAACCGACGAGTCGGGGAATTCGTTAGCAGATGATCCAAGCAACCCTTGGGCGCTCGGATGGGTGGTGACCGGGCCCGCGGGAACGATGTACCAGACCGAAGAGGCGCTGTTTGCGGCGGGTGATTCGAGTCCGAACCGTTCGAACCCGACCCTCGATGAGGAGGAGCGTCAGTTCTTCCTCTACACCGGCTTTGTCGAACGGGCCGAAATCACCGTCACGGTCGTGTCTGGCGGACCCGTCGTATTCGAACTCGTCCGAGCCCGAATGGAAGACCCGGATGACTTCCTCAACACCGATCTGCAGGTTCGCGACGTCGTCGAGCGGGTCGAGGTCGCCGAAGGCGAGACCGTCGTGGTGTCCGGAAGCCGCTGAGCCACTCTTTCGAGGGCAGCGAGATCGATCTCCGAGACTCGGTTTGGTGACCGGTGCCGCGGTCTCTAGGAGGCTACGAAACGTATCGCCCGAGAGGCGATCACATCGGTTCGCTTGCCGTCAGTGACGATCGACAAGCCCTCCAGCGTGGCATAGGCAATGGCACCATCAGGGTTGATGGATGCGTCATAGACGATCGTCGGTTCGATTTCTGACGGACTGGCTTGTGGTTCGCTGGTGTCGATGTCCCACCACGTGGATCGCACATTGTGGTTGCCATGGGCTTGGGCGCGGGAGCCGATGGAGAGCGAGGTTTCGGTGTCGGACTGAGATTCGAGCACGGCGACGTGGACTGAATCGCCTCCGGTGGAAGCGATCAGGTGGTCGAGGTCGAACGTGGAGTCGCCCACGACAAGTTCGGTATGAGTCAGCGTGGAGTCGGAGACGCCGATCGAACGGCGAGCCTTCTGGTCATCGACCGTCAAGTAGTACAGCGAGTCAGCCGACACGGCGGGTGTGATTGCGTTCTCTACCACGATGGACGACACGCCATCGGCGAGGTCGATCTCGGCGATCGCAAGACGCTCTTCATTGCCCGTTCGGTCGACGTGGGTGGCGAGCACCGAAGCGCCGTCGCTGGCCCATTCGAGTTCGGTGATGTAGAGGTTCGGTTCAGCGGGCATGACTTCGACAAAGGACTCGGTGGCGATGTCGAGCGTCCAGAGCCCGCTGCCCTCGATCTCGAAGTTAGGGGAGTACGCGACCGCAAGACTTGCCCGGTCAGGGCTGAGGGCCAGCCCATAGATGATCGCGTCTTCGGGAACGGTGAAGATCGTTCTGTCTTCACCTGTCGTGGGGTCGAATTCGAAGATTCGGTAAAACGGGCGAGCCCGTTGCTCGACGGCGTAGACCACGTCGGTGGGGGCTGCCCCGATCACGCTCAGCGTGAGCGAGAACTGTTCCTCTGTCTCGGGGAGCACCGGCGCCGGACCGGCACCTCGGTCGATGGCAAGAAGACCAACGATGACGATGACGAAGAGGACCAGCGCGACCTGGAGAACTCGACGAATTCGCTTCCAGAAACGGAGGCTTCGTTCGACCTCGGTCGATGGTTGCGCTGTTTTGGAGGCCGATGGCATGTCGGTGATCAGGAGATGCCGGAGAGACATTCAGAGATGTAGTTTGCGTTCGCCGACACATGGTAGTGGTAGGTGTCCTCCCCAAATTCGGGCGTTGGACCCGTGTGGCCGAGGCACGCGTCGAGGTCGGATGGCTCGTCCCCGCCGGTGTCCTGTGGGCCATAGATCGGGTAGCCGTCGAAGAGATAGCCAATCAAGACGGAGTGCTCGCCGGCAGCGTCGACACTGTCCGTGATGCAGAACGGGATGCCGTGGTAGTGATACGACCGACCGTTCGGAAGCGGGTGCCCGCCACAGGCGTCGATGAACGGGATGCCTTCGATTGTCTCGTTGTCATCGTTGGCGATGGTCGCGGAGCCGTCGCCCTCGTACGGGTCAAAGAAGACTGCTCCGCTGATGGCAACACCGATGGCGCCGTTGCCCGTCTCCGACGGCGAAGCTGCCATGGTCGGTACGAGTGGGAAAGAGAACGATGCGTTGTAGGAGTCCACGCCACCGGCCACGAACTTTCCATCGCGCCCGTCGCCGAGGTAGACGTCGAGATAGTCGTGTGATGGAAGACCATCGCTTTCGAATCGAACGGTGGTGCCGTCGATCGTGATGGTCACATTGTCGGCCCACTGCGCGCTCTGAACCACTGCTGTTCGAACGCTCGCTTCGTCTCCGGTCTGCTCAGCTGCAGTTTCAGATGCGCTTGTGTCGGGTGTGGCTGTGTCGGGTGTGGCTGTGTTGGATGTGGCTGTGTCGGACTCGATGCTGGCAACCGTCGTTTCGCCGTCGCCGCATGCGTTCGCGACGATGGCGAGCACCGTGAGGCCAGCGAGAAGGCGGGTGCGTGAGGATCGCGTGTGCAACATGCCTGCAGTGTGGAAGGCGAAGCTGTGAGAAGTCTGTGAGAGCCTCCCGACAGCCCGGCCTTCCAACACGCCCAGCCCACCTCAACCCTCCAGGGTGAGATCGTCCAGCGGGATGTCGGTGCCGATGCTGTCGGTCCCGAGGTCGCTGAACTGGGCAACGTCGTCGTTCAACGATGGCTCGAGATCCAGCGTCACGTCCGGGCTGACGAGTTGATCGATCGACGATTCGAAGGCAGGGGTTGACGGTGCGGCGATCTCACCGACTTCTGGCTCGGTCTGTACCTCTTCCTCTTCCTCGTCGTTCTGGGCAATTTCTGACCCGGCCCCAAAGGCCGTTCCAACATCGGCCTCGAGCTGGACTTCCGTGTCGGCTGTCATCCACCCGGGGTTGCTTACCTGCTCGTAGTGCTCGTTGTCTGCATCGAATGCGTTCACGGCGTCGATGGCGTCGTTTTCGTGAGATGCCGGTTGCCCGAGCAGGTCGAGAGGGTCCGGATTCGGGTCCACCTCATCGGCCCAGTCGGGGAGACTCACTTCGCCGTCTGGGGCATCGATGTCGATTGGTGGCTCGGGTGTGGCCCCTGATTGCCCCTCGCCCGGTTGGGCGAGCGCCTCGAAGGATGGGTCATCCCACGGATCAGACTCCGGCACTTCTTCCATTCCGAGTTCTTCCCGAATCTTGTCGGGGTCAAAGTCCTGTCCGCCAGCGATGCCGCCATCGCCCTGCTCGCTCTCCCCGCCGGTGTCTTCCGGCTCTTCCTGGGTGCTCTCGTCGGTTTCGCCTCCAGCGTCGGTCGTGCTGTTGTCGTCGTTCTCGCTGCCGCCCTCGTCTCCGTCAGCCTCCGCGTCAGCGTCGTCTTCTGACTCTTGGTCCGATGTGTTCTCTGAGCCGTCGTCGTTCGGTGCAGGGTCTTTGGTGTCGTCTGCGGCTTGCTGACTTCCTGATCCGGAATCGTCTGAGCCCTCGCTCGTTCGAGGTGTGCCTGATGACGAGTCCTGAGAAGGAGCGGCTTGGTCGGATGCCTCGGCGGCTTCGCTGAGCCCCTCTCCAGCAGCAAGCTCTTCGATCAGGTCGTCGAATTCTCGATCGCTGTCGTAGGTGTCTGCTGCAAGTTCGTCGAGCTCGGCATCAGGGGTATTCGTTCCCGGGGCGAAGTCCTGCGCGTTTGGGTCGAGCCCGAGGATTTCATTGATGAGGGATCCATCTCGGGAGAAGGTGTCGCCGTTGGCGTAGCTGGTGGTCACGCCCCCGTTCTCGTAGTAGTCGCTCGTTGCGTGAGAGTTCGGGTCGTTCTTGTTGCCGGTTTCCAGTGTGAGAATCGGCTCGTCAGGCCCCGCATCAGCGGCGTCGGCAGGGCCAACGAGATCGCCGCTGGCCCGGAAGGTCTCGCCGTCTTCAGTTTCACCTTCGAAGACATCTTCGGAGAACGTTCCGTGAGCGCCATCGCTCGATTCCCACGTTCCCTTGTTCTCGTACTGGCCAGTGCTGCTGTTCTTGTCGTGATGGAACGTGGTGTCGCTCCCGGCGACGTGACGGTCGCCCGTGGTGGTGTCGAAGGTGTCGCCGGATTCGAGGTCGACGAGAACACCGTCGTCGGTGATCCCGCTGTAGGTGTCCCCATTGGGTCCAGAGGTTTCGCCGTCATCGTTGGTCCAGAGTCCGGTGTCCGGATCGAACGTCTCATTGGAAACGACATCACCTTCGGGGGTCGTCGTCTGGCGGGTTCGTACTTCGCCACCGTCTTCGGACGGCACGACTCGGGTGTCGACTCGGTTGCCCCCGTCGACGACCTCCCGGTCGCCAGTGGCAACTTCAGTTTTGCCGTCGGGCGTTGTGCGAGCGCTGTCGGTATGGGCGTTGCCGTCGTTGTCGACCTCTGTGTGGGAGGTGATCCGCGTCCCGTCGTCTTGCACGGTCTGTTTGTCGATGGTCTTGGACTTGTCGGGGTGGACCACCGTTGTTTCCTCGTCGAGTACTTGGCCGTCCTTCTCCGTGGTCACGGTTGTCTTGGTTCCACCTTCGTCGGTCTCGATCTTGCGGGTGGTGGTGGTCGACCCATCGTCGTTGTAGGTCTTGGATGCTTCGCCAGTCGTCGTTTTTCCTTGGGCGTCGGTTCGTTCAGCCGTTTCGGTCACCTGTTTGCCATCAGCAGACGACTTCGAATGAGTGGTTCTGGTGTCGCCACCTTCGACCGTACGGGTCTGCTCAGTTTCGGTTGTCCCGTCCTTCCGGGCGATATCGGTCTTCTCGACGGTGACCTTGCCACCCTGCTCGGTGTGCGTCTGTTGGGTCGTGGTCGACCCATCGGGGTTCGTCGTTCGAGTGGCGGCATGAGTGTCGACGGAGCCGTCAGCGTTCGTGCGAGTGCCGGAAGCGTGGGTCGTTCCTTCGGTATCTACGTATTGGTCGATGACTTTCACACTCCCGTCGGGATAGCGCGTCTCGGCATGGACCGAGCCGTCCTGGTTTCTCGTTTCTGTGACCTGGGTCCCGTCCTTGGTCGTGCGGGTCGTGGTCTTGCTCTCGTTGTGGTTCTGTGTGTCGCTCATGATTCCCTCCATCGATCGCCCGTTCGGGTCTGGAGTCATGAAAGCGGTGGATGAGAGCCGGGTCTGTTCGGAAGCTGACACGCGCCCGAAAAGAGTCGAAACTCGTCCTCAGATGCAGCGAGGACTCGAGTTTCAGGGGTTTCAGGCCCGGAAAGCGATGAACGTGAAGACGATGATGGTCAGCGGAATAGTCGCTTTGCACACGAGGGAGAACAGCGTCGACTTCGTCACTCCACGAGCGTAGACCTGACCAGTGCGCTCGCTAGGTCGGTCCTCACCTGGGGCAGCACCATTCATCGCCGCCACACCAGATGTAGGGCCGGTCGGTGCCCGCCAGAGTTGTTGGTGGTTCCGGAGTGCAACACATGGCCAGAGAACATGAAGGCTGTGCCTCTCGATCCGGTGAGGGTGACTTGGTCGTCGTGATTCTCGAGCGATCCGGAGAGTCGTTGGAGGTCCGGACGCAGATGACTCCCGGGAACGAGTCGAGTCGCTCCGTTCGAGACTGTGAAATCGGTCAGGGCAATGATTGCAGTGGCGACCGTCGCAGGCCCATTGTCGAGTTTGGGTGGGTCATCAGCGTGCAGCTTCTGGCCGCCGAACGACGGTTGTGGACTGCGGTATGCGATTTCGTCGCGACGGAACTGCGGGCCGAGGATGTCGGTGACGACGTCCATCAGCGGCTGTCGGTCGACGAGTACGTCAATGAACCTGCTGCGATCGTCGAGTTCGCAGAGGTGATGGGTTCCCGAAGCGACCTTGTCCCGGGGACGGCGCTCCGCAGCCGGCAACTGAAGCAGCGAATCGCATACCGCAAGAACATCGCGGATCTCGGTCGGGGAGAGGATTCCGGGGAGGGCGATCCAACCGTGTTCGTCGTCGATCAACGCGCCAGCCTCATCAGATCGCCACCCGCTCTGTCGTGCGAAATGCTCGCTGTCTCGATGCTCGGCCTGTACCTCATCGATCGGTCGTCGACGCGGCCGTTCCGTGTCGTGCGTCTGGATCGACTCCGCAAGCGGGCCCATGTCCAGGCTGGCTCGTCGTTCATCGACTCGCTCGGGATCCTCGACCGGGGGCCACGGTCCGAACTCACCCTCGTCATTCCACCCGACCTGGGTTCCGTACCGTTGATTGCGCCCCTCGAAGTAGCGAATCCGATCTTCGAGAAACGCCAGCAACTCCGGGTCGGCGTCAGCCTGGTCGATGGCTCTTGCGTAGAGGTCTCGGCAACGGCGCATCAAGGTCGGGTTCGCAATGTCGTGCTGGGCAATCAAGAACGCGGAGCGCGAGCTGGCACTACCGACCAGTCGATGACCTGGCCAGAAACCGACGTCGTTGAGAATTGCTTCGAGTCGATCACCGTTGCGTCGATGGACGATCCGCATGTCCGGGTGATAGCCGCCGAAGAGCTCGCCGGTGTCCGCAAGGCGTTGGCGAACGTCGAGATCCTCCGCTGCCAAGCGGTCCAGTTCCAGTGCGAGGTCCGGCCGTTCCATGAGCACAATCTATGACTCGAGCGACCCAATCTCGGGCAGTTCGGGAGTAGTCGGCGGCAGGTCATC